>JBCBQE010000375.1:0-6545 GCA_039820385.1 Cyanobacteria bacterium J06635_10 | reverse complement strand
GTCACAATACCATAAATACCTATGGAAAAAAGGGCGGCAGCTAGTAACAAAAAGTACTGAAGTTGCATGATTATTTTCTATTCCTATTTCAAACCAATTATCAATGATCAATGATCAATTATCAATTAACAATTGATAATTGTTCGTTGATAGTTGTTAGTTGTTAGTTGTTAGTTATTAACTGTTCACTGTTCACTGTTCACTGTTCACTGTTTGTCGCTTCCAGCAGGTACTAATTCCTTAGGACGTTCAGGTAATTCTAAAACAGTTTTTGGTAGTTGATCCGAAGTTTCTTGGGGAGGTAAGTACTCGCGACGAGCTAATATAATTGCTCCTACCATTGCCATCAATAGTAAAATGGAAGCCAATTCAAAAGGTAACAAAAAGTCAGTAAAGAAATGCTCGCCAATTAAAACAATAGAATTCTCAACAGGAGTCCCCGTAGAATAACTCCAAGGTGTTGCCAAAACCATGGTGCTTAAAAGCGCAAACAATCCCAGACTTACCAATCCTGTTAATGCTTTTCTTAGCCAAGCATTCGGGAGAGAAACAAAATTTTCCTCTTTGTTTACCAACATAATGGCAAACAAAATTAATACGTTTACTGCCCCAACATAAATCAGCAATTGGGCTGCGGCAACAAAGTCCGCATTCAGCAGCAAGTACAATCCTGCGATACTAACAAATACGCCTCCCAGCATAAAAGCAGAGTGGACAATATTATTAAACAGCACAACTCCTAGCGCTGCTCCAATCATCATCGCAGCCAGTATGGCAAACGAAACTATCTGTACTCCCGAAGCTAAATTCACTTTTTTTGTCCTTCGTTGTTGATTGTTGGTTATTAGTTGTTAGTTGTTAGTTGTTGGTTGTTAGTTGCTAGTTATTAGTTATTTTTCGAGCTTATTAACTTCTAACTCTTAACTCCTAATTTCGTTAATTTTTCTTCTTCCACAAGAGCTTGCAAGAAAATACCTGCACGGCATGCATATTTAGTAAATCTTGGTTTTCCATAATGCCTTGGGGAAGGTAAACTAATTACGGTTAATTGTTAGTTGTTAGTTGCTGTTTGTCAGTTATTACTTATTTTTCGAGCTTATTAACTTCTAACTCCGCGAACTCTTAACTCCTAACTTCGTTTATTTTTCTTCTTCCACAAGATCTTGGGGGAAAGCTCCTGCACGAGGTGCATCTTCTGGTACATCATGGGGTTCCATCACGCCTTCGGGAAGGTAAACTAATTCACGCAACGGTGTTACCATTGGATCATCTGTAACTTTGTAAGGCAAACGACCAAGAGCAACGTTATCATAGTTCAATTCGTGACGGTCATAGGTAGCAAGTTCGTAGTCTTCTGTCATTGATAGACAATTGGTCGGACAATACTCTACACAGTTACCGCAGAATATACAAACTCCAAAATCGATACTGTAGTGATTAAGCTTTTTCTTTTTGCTAGCTTTGTTAAATTCCCAGTCCACTACGGGTAAGTTGATCGGACAAACCCGAACGCAAACTTCACAAGCAATACACTTATCAAACTCGAAATGAATTCTACCGCGAAAGCGTTCGCTAGGAATTAGTTTCTCATAAGGATATTGAACTGTAACTGGACGACGTTGCATATGGTCAAACGTAACAGCTAAACCTTGACCGATATAGCGAGTCGCTTCTAAGGTTTCTTTACCGTAATCAACAACTTGCTTGAGGAATTTTAACATTGTGTCTCTCTCTCCTTAATATGTAAAAAAAGTTAAGAGTTAGGAATTAAGAGTTAGGAATTAAAAACTATATTTTTCAATTCATAACTCATAACTCATAACTTATAACTTACTAGTTATCCACCAAAGGCGAAGGGAAAAGCTAATTTTAAAGCTGCAGTTAACAGCAAGTTAACTAAGCCGATGGGTAGCAAAAATTTCCACCCTAAATCTAACAGTTGGTCAATGCGAACTCTTGGCACAGTCCAACGTAAAAGAATTGCCAGAAATACCAAAAAGTAAGCTTTGAGTACAGTCATTGTGATGCCTAAAGAGGCGGTGACAATCTGTAATAAAGGATTAGCTTCGCTCACTCCCAACCAACCAGCAATTAAATTGATGGGAATAGGAAAATCCCAACCACCAAGATATAAAACTGATACCAATAAAGCAGATAATACTAAATTTACGTAGGAACTCAAGTAAAACAAAGCGAACTTCATCCCAGAATATTCGGTTTGATAACCTGCGACTATTTCCTCTTCTGCTTCTGGTAAGTCAAAAGGCATGCGTTCGCATTCTGCCAGGGCTGATATCCAAAAGATAACGAAACCTGCTGGTTGTCGCCAAACGTTCCAGCCCAAAATCCCGTAACCTGATTGTTGATTGACAATATCAACCGTGCTCAAACTGTTCGACATCATGACGATCGCCAATACTGCAAGCGCCAAGGGAATCTCATAGCTAATCGATTGTGCCGCTGCTCGCAACCCCCCTAAGAGAGAGTATTTATTATTTGATGCATACCCAGCCATTAATAAACCAATTGGCTGAATAGAAGAAAGAGCAATCCATAGGAAAACTCCCGTCCCCACATTGGTTATCAATAGATTCTGTCCAAAGGGCACAATTAAATAAGACAGAAATACCGGTAGCACAACTATGATGGGACCGAGGGTAAACAAAAAGGGGTCGGACTTTGCCGGTACTACATCTTCCTTAAAGACCAACTTCAGACCATCTGCTACCGGAGCAAGCAAACCCAAAGGCCCGATAAATTCCGGACCAATTCGCTGCTGGGCTGAGGCTGAAATTTTTCGTTCTTGCCAAACACACACCAGCACCCCTACTGTGGCACCAATGAGCATCAAAACCATCGGCAAGGGCATCCAAATGGCTTTAGCAGTACCCGCAGGTAGCCCCAAATCCATCAAGCTTTGAATAAAAGTTCCTTGTAGGTCAATTCCTGAATTCATCTTTATACTCTTGAAGTTAACTCAAGCTTGAGTGGCACCCTTAAAAGTTTTTCCTCCTGAAAAAATTTTAAGGGAACTCTTGACACGACCCGCTAGAGAACACGGGATTCTTCCGTAAATAGGGAGCATCTAAACTAATGTTTAGATATCACTCGAACCTCTATGGTCAAATCGCTTACCCGAATTCAACCATAGAGCTACAGGCGGTGCCAATTGCCTTGCTTACCAAGTGCGTTGCTTGCGCTTGTCGGATCTTAACTTTTGAAGTATGAAGCGCTACATAAAATCCTTCATACTTTATCTTGCCGTGGTTGTTTACAACTATCTACACTTATTAATAACTGTAAAGTAACCCAACAATATCTTTACCTAAATAAGGCAAAATTTAAGATTTTTTGCAATTACCATGCCTAGTATATCGCTAAGCAGCTTGGTGTTCTCTCATTCTTAGTGAGAGTTTCTACTTATCTTATAGATAAATAATCCCCCCGACGAAGGGGCATACGGTGTTCGGGGGTAAGAGGTTAGGAGTAATAGGTAAGAGCAATGATGTGAGTCGTTAGGAGTGAGGAATTTTTGTCTAACTATTTAACCGCTTACCTTTTGCCTATTCAATGCCCACTAGCCCCTTGCCCTATTCTCAACTCTTAAAATACAGACCTTTAACCGCGATCCTTTATATGCACGTATTCAACCTTGTGGCGACCTTGATAAACCTGAGTGGGACGGAAAATCCGGTTTTCTGCAAGCTGTTCTTTCCAATGAGCTAACCAACCAGCAACACGAGCCATCGCAAATACTGGTGTAAAAAAGTCTGTAGAAATACCTAGCTTTCTATACACCAAGCCGGAGTAGAAGTCAACATTTGGATAAATTCCTTTATGAGCCAGTTTTTCCTCTACTATTCTTTCCATTTCTTGGGCAATGTCATAGTACTTGTCATGCCCAAACTTGGCAAATAGTTCTTCTGCTAAGTTTTGTAAAATTTTAGCGCGTGGGTCTTTTACTTTGTAGACGCGATGACCAAAACCCATTATCTTAGCTTTACGCTGGATGCAATCCAAAATGTAGGGGCGGACATTCTCTACAGAACCAATTTCTTCTAACATCCGAATTACTTCTTCGTTTGCACCACCATGTAAAGGGCCACCTAATGTCCCGACTGCACTTGCAACTACAGCGTAGGGATCGGTAAGAGTAGAAGCCGTCACCCTGGCACTGAAGGTGGAAGCATTCATTGTATGTTCGGCATGAAGTATCAAACAGGTATCAAATATTCGTGCTGCTAGGGGATCTGGTTTTTCCTCATGCAGCATATACAAAAAGTTAGCGGCGTAGTCTAACTCGTCATGAGGGCGCACGGGATCGTCACCTTGTCGCATTAACCCAAATGCTGCGACCATCGTCGGAATACTTGCTAACAGGCGGACAACAGCATTTCTAATGTAAACCGGATTGTCTAAATCGCGGCGCGAATAAAATAATCCTAACGCTGCTGCTGAGGCTTGCAAAACATCCATTGGATGGCCGCTTTCAGGAAAACACTTCATCATGTCCCGAATGCGGTATTTTATTCTTCTATTTTGATGGACTTCACGTTCAAATAATGCTAATTCTTCTTTCGACGGTAGTTCGCCCCAGATTAGCAGATAAGCAGTCTCGAGAAAAGTACTCTTTTTTGCTAGTTCTTCAATTCGGATGCCACGATATTCCAATATTCCCTGATGCCCGTCAACGTTGCTGATACTGGATTGAGCGGCGGGAATACCATCCAATCCGGGCTTAAATTCGCAAACCATCATGGCGATACCATCTTTTGTTTTAAAGATTTTATAGAGTTAACTTAGCAGAAAGCTTCACCATGATAACAGTATCCTTTATTACAAAATATCTTTGAACAAAGGTTAAATAGCATACTAAATCAAGTACCTGGGCGGTGTCAGCCAAAACATCTGGGAGCAACCTACAACAGAGGCGGTGTGTGGTGTTTCTATACCTATGATACCGGCTTTTTTCACGACTAAGTTATCTTTAGCTTCACCCCATACTAAAATTTCAGCCCAATTACCCAAACAAGGCTGATGTCCCACTAGCGCCAAGCGTACAGAAGGTGGATAATTTTTACCAAAGAGCCATTGTGCAATCCAATCTTGGATACTACCGCCAGGAGCAAGATAATAACATTGTTCTAATTGGGAACTTAACCCTGTTGAAATCAATATTTCCGCTGTTTGTTGCGCTCGCACGAGGGGGCTCGTAGCAATCAAGTCAAAATTTAAATCCAAGTCTTTTAAGCGTTGAGCAACTTTTTGCGTTCTTTTTCGCCCATATTCAGTAAGGCTTCGTTGCTCATCCTCTATCTCACTTGTAGCTTCTTGTGCGATTCCATGACGAATTAAATATATTTCCACATTAGTTGATAATTGATAATTGATAGTTGATGGTTGATAGTTAATAATTTTACAACTAGCCACTAACAATTAACCACCAACAGTTATCTATTATTCATCAGATGAAATGGGATTATCTTTTGGATTAACTAATTTCAACAGTTTTTGCTTGATTTGAGTATCGTAAACTTCCCATTTCATTTTTGCATAAGGTGAGTTTTCGTTGCTGCCAGATAAGAAACCCATGGGAATTTCAAAGCCTCCAGCACTGGTACGCCCACCGCCAAAAAAACGACCCGTGCTATCCTGTCCAAAAGCTTCTTTTATAAATTCATCGGGATCTAAAGTTAGTTTATTAGTTCTCAAAGAACCAATCACTACTTCTAGTTCTTCATCTTCATCGTGAACTATACCGTAAACTACTGCAGTATGAACGTTGTCTTCTGTTACTAAAAAATCTGCCGCTTGGGGGATTGCATCTCTATCGTCATAGCGTAAATAACCCACACCAGCGATTGAAAAATTATTTTGTACGATGCGGTTTTTTAATGAGCGTTCAATTACATCCATCACTCGCTTGGAACGAGTTGCCCGCAATATGGTGTTAAGCAACTGACCATCATAAAATCGGCTCAGATAAGCTGCCGCCATGAAATCTTCTTCTTTTGCCTGCATCAGTTTATTTGTATCCGAGTGCAAACCGTGCATCAATGCTGTAGCGCAGTTAACGTGTTCGCTCATACTACTATCTAGCTGTAGTAACCCGAACTGTAAATATTGGGTAAAAATTGTCGCTGTTGCCCTAACCCCAGGACGTATGTCAACAAACTCTGACTTAAATTCACCCTGCAAATTATGGTGGTCTATAATCGCTATCAACGGAATTCCCGCTTCTTGAATTGCATTCAGTAAGGAAGAAGTCGTACCTTGATTATCAATTAGTACGTAGCCTTGAATGGATGATAGATCGCGGTTTTTGAGGCTTTGTAAAGGAGTACGGGTTGCTGGTAAGTTAGTCAGCTTAACTAAAGCAATATTTTCTTGATGGGAAAGAGTTCCAGCGTAAGTAATATCGCACTTAATATCGTATTGCTCGGCAATCAACAGGTAAGTCCAAGCTGAAGAAAGAGCATCGGGGTCGGGAAAATCTTGTAAAATAATTATCTGGCGCTCGTGTTTATGTGCTTCGAGCGTGTTCA
>JBCBQE010000374.1:0-6549 GCA_039820385.1 Cyanobacteria bacterium J06635_10 | reverse complement strand
AGTTATAAGTTATGAAATCCTAACTTCCTACAGGAAGCCACCTAATACCTAATACCTATTACCTCTTACCTATTTTTATGCTGTTTCTAGCAGTTCTAAGATACGGTACATGGGAACTTCTACCCAGTTGGGGCGATTTTTAAGTTCGTGTTCTAGTTCGATGATGACTTTTTCTAATACGAATCCATCTAGAAGTAGCTGTAGCTCTGATGGTTCCGAAGGTAGGAATGGTGCATTTTTTGCGGTTGCAAAGTAGGATTTTAAGAAAGCAATACTAGACCAACAGTAGGAAAATTGTGCCCATTGTTCCATAAATGGTAGGTCGTCTGGAAGAATTATGCCGCTTTCTTTTTCGTTGCGCAAAGCGATACGACTCGAATAGTAGAAGGATTCTAGCATTCCGGCGACATCCCGTAGGGGGGAGCGTTTCATGCGTCGTTCGCTTAATGGACGGGTTCGATCGCCTTCAAAGTCGATAATGATAAAGTCTTTACCGGTATATAGCACTTCGTTAAGGCATAAATTACCGTGAGTGCGGGTTCGCATAGCGGTAATTTTTTGGTTGAGTATTGATTTGAGTCGAGCTAATATCATTTCTCGATTGTTCAATACTAACTGTGCTACGGGTTGAAGTTCGCTCGGTAGCTGTACTAAATGCTTTTTCAATAGCAGCAATACTTGTCCTGCTTGATTCCGCATGTATTGGTAAATCGAGCGCTGGTAAAAGGAGGTAAATGGCTCTGGGGCAAAGTTGGGATCTTCATCATCGGATGCTAATGCTAAGTGCATTTCGGCTGTTCGTTCGCCTAATAGTTGAGCATTCTGCAAATATGAGCCAAGCATTTCCTGGGCGATGCTGGGTATTTTGGTTTCTAATGCTGCTGTTAACAAAGAAGATGGTAAATCAATATCGGCGATCGCGTCTATTTGCCTTACCTGAACTCGTTCAAAAAAGTCTCGCAGGCTATCAATACTATATGACCAACCATCCCTGATATCGGTAATAAATTTTTGTATCATTCCCAAGGTCATGGTCTCAAAGCCTTTACGGCTGTAGTTCAAGCTACCAGCAACGGGAGCAAAGTTTTCTGCTCCTGGCAGTCCTTTTGTTGCTGAAGTATGAGTGAGAAATTGACCTACTTCTAAGTCGGGGTTAATGCCTTCCCCTACTACCTTGCGGAATAATTTGCACATCAGGCGGTCGCCATACACTACGCAGGTATTTTTCTGTTCTCCACGTAACATGTGAGCTTCTAGATGTACTTTCAGTGCATAGTTAGAACCGGCACCGGCTAACTCAGTAAAATCTTGGCTTGCTTCTGCGACGAGTTCGCCGGCCATGCCTTTATAAGTTTTTTTGTTGGCAATTGCTTCGAGAGGGAAGCTGAGAAAGTCTTTGTCTGCCAGAGCATCAAATAACACCCCTATTTGTTTTTTGGCACGTATTTCAATATGGGCTACAATCTCTTCGTAATCGGAGCTAAAACGTTCGTTGTTAATGCCTTTGGGTTCGTAAGCTAGGGGTAATACGTAGGTTTCGGGGTCACCTTCGGTATAATATAGCTGTACTAAAACAATAGCTGCTTCTAGGGAACGGAATTCAATGGGTATTGCCTCGATCACGTGAGAGGACTGAATTACTCGACTTTTAGCGTCAAACCAAGTGCAAGAACACATGAAATCTGGCAAAATTTCTTCTAATGCTGATTTTGCTTCAGGTTTGGTGAAAATATTATGCCAATTGTCGGTAACCACTAAATTCGGTATTTCCTCTTGGGGCCTGACTGCACAGGAAATACTTGTTTGAACTTGCAGGGTAAACCAGTAAAATGCATGAGGGGCTAAACTCATGAAATAAGGTGAATCGTCAATTGCTGGAAATGTGGTACGTCCAAAGATTTCCACTGGAGTCATACCGTCAAATGCTGATAAATCCAACTCTACTGTCTGCACGAAGCGGGATAAGTTGGTGACAACCAGAATATGCTCTCCGCTGTAAGTACGAGTAAATGCCAAAACTTTGCGATTTTCTGGATAAAGTAACTCAAAAGTACCTCTACCAAAGGCCTGAAAGCGGCTGCGAGTTGCAATCAAACGTTTCATCCACCACCATAGTGAATTACGGTTTTCTCGCTGAGCTTCAACGTTAACTGCCTCGAAGTGGTATTCCGGATCGATAATTACTGGAGCATATAACTTGTGGGGATTGCAACGACTGAAACCACCATTGCGATCGGCACTCCACTGCATGGGAGTACGCACGCCATTCCGGTCTCCTAAGTAAATATTGTCACCCATTCCGATTTCATCGCCGTAGTACATTACCGGGGTTCCGGGTAAAGACATCAACAAAGCTTTCATTACTTCTATGCGCCGTCGGTTGTTCCCCATCAACGGCCCCAAACGGCGACGAATACCCAAATTCAACCTTGCTTGAGGATCTTGTGCGTAAACGCGGTACATATAATCCCGATCTTCATCGCTAACCATTTCTAAAGTCAACTCGTCGTGATTCCGCAAAAATAATGCCCACTGACAGTTATTGGGAATCGCCGGCGTTTGTTGCAAAATATCGATAATCGGGAAACTATCTTCCATTTGCAGTGCCATAAACAAACGCGGCATTAAGGGGAAATGAAAGTTCATGTGACATTCATCTCCACCGCTGTAATACTCTACAGCATCTTCTGGCCACTGGTTGGCTTCAGCTAGCAGTAAACGATTAGGAAATTTATCGTCAATGTGTTTGCGTAATTTCTTCAAAAAGGCATGAGTTTCCGGGAGGTTTTCGCAGTTGCTGCCTTCGCGTTCGTATAGATACGGTACGGCATCTAACCGCAACCCATCTACACCCATGGCCAACCAAAAATCTACTACCTCAAACAGCGCTTCCTGCATTTGAGGACTTTCAAAATTCAAATCCGGCTGGTGAGAATAAAAGCGGTGCCAATAATAAGCTTTGGCAACAGGATCCCAAGTCCAGTTAGAAGTTTCAAAATCCTTAAAGATAATCCGCGCTTCGGAATATTCCTCGGCAGTTTCACTCCAAACATAAAAATCTCTTTCTGGACTCCCTACAGGTGCTTTACGCGCCCGCTGAAACCAGGGATGTTGGTCGGAAGTATGGTTGACAATTAACTCAATTATTACCCTAATGCCTCTTTGATGGGCTGCATTTAAGAATTCCTTGAAATCGTCAAGGTTACCGTAAATTGGATTAACGCTGGTATAGTCGGCGATATCGTAGCCATCATCTCTCAAAGGGGAGGGGAAAAAAGGCAGCACCCAAACTGCTGTTACTCCCAAGTCTTGTAGATAATCTAGTTTTTCTGTTAATCCCCCAAAATCCCCTATACCATCGCCATTGCTATCAGCAAAAGCCCGTACCGGTACTTCATAGATGACTGCATCTTTAAACCAAAGGGGATCGTCTTTCAATAATGGATTTTGCATAATTTTTACCGCCTTATTTGTCATAAGCTATTTTATTACTATAAGAAGTTAATGACTGGTGAATTATTAACTGTTTGTTATCCTTTTAGTTTATCGGTGTTATTTTATGAGTTTTGAAAGAGCAAGTGGAGTTCTACTCCATCCTACTAGTTTGCCAAGTAAATTTGGTATTGGTGATTTAGGTGAATCGGCTTATAAATTCGTCGATTTTCTTGTTTCAAGCGGTCAAAAGTTGTGGCAAATTCTACCTTTAGGACCGACTGGTTACGAACATTCTCCCTATACGATGAATTTTAGCGCTTTTGCGGGAAATCCCTTAATGATCTCTCTAGAAATCATGCTAGAAGAGGGTTTGCTAACTCATGGAGAATTAATTCCTTTAGAAAAAACCGAATCTAATCTTCAGAGAGTTGACTTTGATGCAGTCATTCCTTATAAGACAAAAATTCTTCAACAAGCTTATCAACGCTTCCAAAAATCTTTAGCAGAAACAGCTAATCGGGAGTTTGAAAATTTTTGTAAAGAACAAGCTTCTTGGTTGGATGATTATGTTCTATTTATGGCACTATTAGAAGCCAATGATTATAAAGCTTGGAACTTTTGGGATCCTGCTGTAGCTCGTCGCGAACAAAATGCGTTAGAAGCTCAGAGAGATAAATTAAAAGATGCGATCTCTTACCACAAATTTTTGCAATATAAATTTTTTCAACAGTGGAAAAAAATCCGTACCTACGCTAACGATCGCAATATTAAAATAGTTGGCGATATTTCAATTTATGTTTGTCACAATAGTGCTGATGTATGGGCAAATCCAGAAATATTTCAATTAGATTCCCAAACTCTCGAATCAGCCTATATCGCTGGAGTACCACCCGATTACTTTAGCGCTACTGGACAACTCTGGGGCAATCCCGTTTACGATTGGGACAAATTAGAAGAAACTAATTTTTCTTGGTGGATAGAACGTTTTCGCGCAACATTAGAATATGTAGATATTGTTCGTATCGACCATTTTCGCGGATTTGAAGCTTATTGGCGAGTACCTGCAGGAGAGGAAACTGCTATCAACGGTGAATGGGTAAAAGGGCCAGATAAAAAATTCTTTGAAACTTTGGGTTCCACTTTAGGTAGTTTACCTGTAATGGCGGAAGATTTGGGAATTATTACTCCCGAAGTGGAAGAATTACGAGACACGTTTAATTTCCCCGGAATGCGTATTTTACAATTCGCTTTTGGTGGTGAAGCTGATAACCCTTATTTACCCCATAACTATATTCAAAACTGCGTCGTGTATCCGGGTACCCACGATAATGACACAAGCATTGGCTGGTGGAAGGGAGCCGGAAAGGAAGAAAAGCAGCACGTCGCTAAATATTTGGGTTATTCCTCACCTGAGGAAGTTAAAGAAATCAACTGGGAATTTATTCGCATGGCGTTATCTTCTGTCGGAGATTTAGCTATTCTCTCGGTGCAAGATTTCTTAGACTTAGGCAGCGATGGCAGAATGAACGATCCCAGCGTTAGTGCCGGGAATTGGCGTTGGCGTTATCAAAGTGACGAGCAGCTTACCCCCGAGTTAAGTCGGCGATTGTTGGAGATGACTCGGCTTTATAAAAGGTAAAACCTTCGCTCACGGAGTTAGGGATTATCTAAAACGCAATAATGTAGAGACGTTGCAATGCAACGTCTTTTTTTATATGTGATGTTTTAAATGGATTCGGGCTATATTTTCAGAACAATTTATTTGACTTTTGATTTATTACCTTTGACTTTGATACTTTTGACTTTCGCTAAGCGGATAAACGGTATCTTATGTAACTAAAATCTCAGCATTGTTATGGATTACTAAAATTACGAGAACACTATTAAATAAAACTTATCTAAGAAAAAATTTTACATATATACTTTGTGTAAGAGAGCATTCAGAAATACTTATTAATAATTGTTGCGCAAGCTTGATTTAATTGCTAAGGTGTGGGTGACGGCGATGATATAAATTCGTGTCCGGGGGGATTATGCAATCGATCGCTATATCTGCAACTGAGAATTGTCACAAATATTGCTTTTGAAATCGAAATAATATATTGCAAATACTTTGATTAGGCGAGAAAAATAGACCATAAACAGCTTGTTTCTATAGCTGTGAATACATTTCAATTGCACTAATTCGGTTCTATTTCTATTATTCCGTCGTATGTCAGATGAATCCCTACATAGACATATCGACAACAGCAATATTACAGTAAAATCCACCATTTGGAGGTGAGAAATGAATATTCAGTTTTGGGAGACTGCTTTAATTACTGGAGCTTCCCGTGGTATAGGGCGTGCTATAGCCTTAGAGTTGGCACGACAGAAAGTAAAAAGATTGATATTGGTTGCACGCTCGCGAGATAAATTAGCAGAAGTTGCCTTGCAAGTTGAAGCGATGGGTGTAGAAGCCGTAATTATGCCGTTAGATTTGAGAAAGCCAGTGTTTGTAAACATTGCTGTTGCTCAACTTTGGCGGAGTTATGGCCCAATCGATATGTTGGTGAATTGTGCTGGTGTAGCTCATCAAAAGTCATTTTTGAAAACGAAGTTACCTCAAGTACAAGAAGAATTGTCTCTGAATTTTATGGGAACGTACACCATGACTCATATGGTGGCGCGACGGATGGCAAAGCGCAACCAAGGAACGATTGTTAATGTATCGAGTTTAATGGGTAAAGTTGCAGCACCAACAATGGCGACTTATTCAGCAACTAAGTTTGCAATCTTAGGATTTACAGATGCTTTGCGTCGCGAGTTAGCACCAAATAACATCAAAGTCATCTCATTATTACCAACATTGACAGACACGGATATGGTGAAAGATTTGCAACTATATCGTGGAGTAATCCCGATGACACCGGAGCAGGTAGCACAAGCATTTATCAAAGGATTGCGAAGAGACTCATCAGAAATCTTAGTTGGTTGGCAAAGTCATTTAGCAATATGGTGTCAGCGTCTAGCTCCTTGGTTGTTAGAGATAGTCTTAAAACTTGCATCACCAACTACTCACCAATCTCTGATAATACCGCTGTATCCTCGGTGCTCTACTAGTCGGTGATGCAA
>JBCBQE010000373.1:0-6571 GCA_039820385.1 Cyanobacteria bacterium J06635_10 | reverse complement strand
GTATCGTTGTAGGTATCTTCTGCTGCAAAAACACCTAAAACTTTTTCTGTATCCTCGGAAAGATTTTCTAATTGTTCGCGGGTATAAACAACGGTATAGCCGTTTGCTGCGGCTTCTTCAATTAAATTCCGTCCATCTTCACGAATACCTTCTTCTCCGAAAAATCCGACAGTACCTACAGGTAGGTAGTGTTTCTCACCCCCACCCATAATAATATCAACACCAGATTCCACAATCTGTTTGGTGATTTCAGTCACATCACGACGACTTTCCGCAGATGCAAGAAATACACCTGTTCCTGGTTCAGCGATAAAGCCAGAGTTAATTACAGCAGTAGCTTTACCAGCATTTATCGCCTCTTCCATAATGGTTAAACCGGGTTCATCTACTTTCCCCTGTTGGAAAGAAAGAGACTCGACAGCAGTACCATCTTCATTGAAACCGTAGGAACCTGCATAAGCTTTGGTTCCATGGGAGTGAATGACTGCACCAGTATTGGAAGTAGATACCAATCTATCTTCGATATGTTCTAGGTAAACCCCAACATTGGTCATCTCATCCCAATTAAGTCTACCATCGGGACCTTCTTTAACTAAACGTCCAGCAGCGAAGTGAGCAGGAGCGGTACCATCGGGATGGATAAATATTACGTTATTGTTGGCCATATTTTTGGTTTGATTATTTAACTAATTGACTCGGATATATATTGAAAAACCATTACCCAGCAAGGGTTTTAGCTTTATGCGACAAATGTTTTTTGTTAGTAATAATACGCAAAGGCAACCTCTACCCTCCATGCCATCGCGAGTTATTCAGCAAAATAGTCCGCGAAAAAGCTTTGAATCAACTAAACATAATAGTTGATTTTATTTCGCATCATTATGACATTTATGAGTCAAATTTTTACTAGTTATTAACTGTAATAATTCTTGATTTACAAGGACTATTTATGACTCAATTCTTAGTAATCATTGTAATAAATAAATAAATAAATAAAAGATTTTCAGAATACATTTATTCAACCATATAACAATTTATATTTTTAATTAAAATAGATTGAAAAAGGCAGAAGGCAGTCCCCATGAAATAATTGGTTGATGGGGACTGCTTTCTTAATAAAATAATTGATAATTATAAATATTATTAAGCCTTTACAATTAAATTCATAAAAAACAGGATAGGCATTATCATGTCCACCCTGTAAATATCTAATTAAACAATTATATTAATTAGATAATTAGTTAATTGATTTAAATTAAAAACTATGATGGCAGAAATTTCAATTAAACAGTAAATTCAGCTTTGACAATGATGTCATTATAGTCCATATCCCCACCATTAGCTAAATCTTCAAAACCAAATATGTTGTCACCAAGTAAACGAATGTGATCGGCACCATCAGAATTTGCACCGATATAGGGGAAGTAAACCGTGGGATCGTTACTGGTATCAGTATCTTGCAAATCTTCTAAATTACCATCAACGATAATCATCATCCCAAAAATCGAACCACCTGCAACTTCTGCGGTGAATGATTCTGTACCTTGGTTTTCAGCTTCAAGTTTGACAACATCACCATTAGTATCTTTAACCAAGTTATCCAAGGCTGCGGTGAGATAATCACTATTATTATCGGGATTAACATCACCGATTAATCCATCAGTATTGTCAACTCTGTAAAAAACAACTTCGTTATCAAAATCAGCTTCGCGGAAAACTTGTGCTGTTATATCTACAGTTTCACCTGCAAAGTCCCTCAAATCAATTAATTCTGCCCTATTAATTAAGTTGGAACCATCTGGTGCCGACTCCTCGGTAATTTCCAAATTCATTACCAAATCATTGAAGTCTTCGTCACTAACACCAATTTGATCTTCCCAAGCTAATTCAAATTTACCATCGCCAGTATCGGTAATTTTGACTTGAGCAAAAGCATCGCTACCAAAAGTTGAACCCAAAAGAACGTTATCTGGGGAAGTTTGACCACTAAGAACGTTATCGGTAGTACTATTTTTAACTAAATAGAATACCAAGCGATCGCCGCTTTGATATCCTTCCAAAATGCGGGTTTTATCTAATTCTGCATAACCATTTGGCTGATTACTAATTGCAGAAAAAACTACTTGACTTTGTTGTAATGCTTCTTGGATATAATCTGGAGAATCGGGTGTTTTGCCATTGACAGCATTATTTTCATCAACAAGAAATACACCTATTTCACTAATATCAGCAGCATCAGCGCTGACTAAATTAAACAAGATATTTGCTGTTTCTTTGGTATCCCCAATTAAACTAAAAATACCTGGTTCACTCTGTTCAATTTGAGGTAGAGGTTCGTCTTCCAATTCAATAGTGATATTAGCAGTGTCGCGATCGCCACTATTATCAGTAACTGTCACTGACAAGTCAAAATTAGGATTTATTTCAAAATCTAAATCATCGGAATCATTGACAAGCAAATTACCGCTATTTTCATCAATTATGAAAGCATTATTGCCATCTCCATCTACATCAAGATTACCAGCAGTAATAGCATAGGTAAGGATATCATCTTCATCCCCATCATCAGCACTGAGTGTAGCAATTGATGTTCCTTCTAGGCTATTTTCTGCTATCGAAAAAGTAGCATCTTCAAAAGATGGAGATTGGTTGATTCTTTGATTGTCAGGTGCATTATTATCAGTAACTACATTTGTTTCATTGAGTTGATTGGGAGTAACACCTTCAACAATTGCTATTTGACTACCACCTGCATTGATTATTGCATCATCTCCTTGCTGGGTAATCGAAAGGTCATCGAAACTTTCGATACCTGCTAAATCAACTCTAATTGTCTCCTCAATGAAATTAAAATCAGCAATTACATTTGGATTTTCTGGTGCTTCAACATTCGCAATCCAAAATACATCTTTACCGGAACCACCAGTAAAAGTATTACCACCGCGTCCAGCAAAGATTACATCATCACCAAGTCCACCATCAACTGTATCATTAAGGTCGGGGAAAATTTCATCATTTCCCTCACCACCATCGAGGAGATTCTTTCCTTTACCATCGGAGTAGAGATCGTCATCTCCCTCATCTCCAAATAACTTATCCTCGCTGTAAGCAAATAACTCATCGTTTCCCGCACCACCGCGCAGAGTATTGTTTCCTTTTCCAGTTACAGCATCAAGTAAATCATTACCTTCTAAACCCAGTAATTCATCATTACTTTCTACTGTTATTAACTCATCATTACCAACAGTTCCATTAATAATTACCATGTTCTTGTTTGTGATTTTCAAATATATTTATACTTCTGAGTACAACGTAAATAAAAGCAGTTTGTTACTCAAGTGAATCTTGATACAAAATATTTTTTAAAGGTTTAATTTTACAAAATAAAAAATTAAAATAATCTCGCTACTAATTTAAAAAAATATAAACAAAAACTTACATTTACAGCATATTTAATCTTTATAAAATACATTTAAACGATCGGAGATACCTGTAGTAAAAAAGTTTATAAATTATTTTATTTTTTATTTATAAACACCTTCTAAGAGTCGTCATTTCTTAGTTATTAGCCGAGAGAGTAACCCGACTACATCCACGTAACTAATCAATATAGCGCTTTTCGTTTGAGGGTCGCCGGAGAGGCTCCGCCAGGGCGTGCAATACACTTTAACAAACCTCACCCCCTTCCCCCTCTCCTTATTAAAGAGAGGGGGTGTATTCTATTCAACTGAAAACTGCTATATTCAACATACAGACCTCTTCTTGCGACAACTATTCACCAATTATCATAGTCAATAATACGGAATGACATGATAATAATTATTTCATTACTTTATTAAGTAACTATTAATTATAGTTTAAGATATGACTTAACTTTTTTTGTTTTTTGATTTACGTAAAGCATAATAAATTGATTACACTAAAAGCAAAAAATAAGACCTAATAACTAATAAAAAAAACACCCAGTCAACCGCCCGGTTACTAGGGTGTAAATAAATTAATAGCCTACTTTTTAAGAAATAGCTTATTCCTCATGTATTGATTGAGGAATAAACTATATTTCAACTTTCAATTAACTAAAAACCACGCTGGTATTAACATCCAAAGCAGTTACACCGTTGAGTATTGCTAATGTGTCACCACCAAAAGCAATTTCGGTATTACCACCAACTACATTCAATTCTAAAGTTGATGCATCAATACCCAAACTTGCACTACCCAAGATACCAATTACATCAGTACCAACTTCAAAATCAACGATGGTATTTGCAGCTTCGGGGATTTCGGTGTCAGCAATCCAGAATTGATCGGCACCTTCGCCACCAGATAGGATATTATCGCCACCGAATTGTACGAAGAATTTATCATCACCTTCGCCACCTAAAGCACGGTCATTCATACCGAGGAAGAAGGTATCATCACCAGCACCACCGGACATACGGTTTTTACCCGTGCTGTCGGTAGCATCGAATTCATCATCACCAGCACTACCGAATACTCTATCTCTGTGGCTTACGTAGATAATATCATTACCGCTACCACTATTAACGCGGTTGTTACTTCCACCACCAAAGGCTAAATCAACTTCGTCTGCACCAGAACCAGTAAAGACGATATCGTTGATTGCATCAAAGTCACCAACACCAGCAATTAGTGTATCAGTTTCAGCAGTACCAGAAACTAACTTTTCTACTGCTTCCTCTGCTTGTACACCAAATAAAGTTTGATACATCAAACGATACATATCGGTGTTATCGGCGGTAGCGGGTAGCTCGTCAGCATTCATCCCATGAGCTTTAGCGACGATATTACCAGCAAAGTCGGGAGTACCAGCATAACTAATGCCAAACTCATATGTAGTTCCTTCTGCTGAAGGATTGGTTGCAGGAGCGGAAACAAATGGTTCTGTATCGGCACCATTTTGCCCATCTAAGGGTACTTGTACCGCATCGGAACGGTCTGCTAATGTGGGGTTAACTCCGACAGTACCGACAGTATCACCGGTTTTGTCATCTATTTGTAAATTACCTGCATTACTATCCGCAGCAGTCAATAATAAGGTGTTGGGGTCGTCATTTTCAATGTAGTCCATTGCTACCCCAATTGCTGCATCAGCGCGCAATACGGCTTCGATTGCACCCCGTGAATTATTATTGTTGGGGAAGTTATCGGTACCTTCTTCTTCCAACACTACAAAGAAGCCATCTTCGTCTTGAGAAACAATCGGTAAAGCAGCTTCTAACATTTCTGCAACCGTGGGTGGATTTTCATTCCCTGGTTGTCCGTAATTTTCCAATCCCGCTGCGATATTAGCTTCTTCTGTAGTATCGTTATAAGTATCTTCTGCTGCAAATATACCTAGAAGTTTTTCTGTACCCTCGGAGACATTTTCTAATTCTTCGCGGGTGTAAACAACGGTATAGCCTGCTGCTTCAGCTTCCTCAATTAAATTCCGTCCGTCAGTACGGATACCTTCTTCACCGAATCTGCCGATAGTACCTTCAGGTAAATAGTGAATTTCACCACCACCCAAAATCACATTTGCACCGGAACCAACAATTTCCTCAGTAATTTGAGTAACATCACGGCGACTTTCCGCATCTGCTAAAAATACCCCGGTTCCCGGTTCAGCGATAAAACCAGAGTTAATTACAGCAACTGCTTTACCAGCTTCCATGGCTTCTTCCATGATGGTTTTCCCACTTTGTCCGGAAAGGGAAGTGATGGGATTACCTTCTTCATCTAAACCATAAGAACCAGCATAGGGCTTAACTCCAAAGGAGTGAACTACTGCACCTGCGTTGGAGGTGGAAACTATACGGTCATCGATGTGTTCTAAATAAATTCCCGCATTGGACATCATATCCCAATTAAGTCTACCGTCGGGACCTTCTTGGACAAAACGTCCGGCAGCATAATGGGAGGGGCCGGTACCATCGGGGTGGATGAAGATAACGTTACCTGTGGACTCTGTTGCTTCTGGTGCGGGTTCTGGTTTGGGTGCATCTACGTATGATTCTAGTTCTGTATCGAACAGAGTCTCATACATGATTTCATAAATTCCGGTATTGTCTACAGTAGTAGGCAATTTGTCGGCATTTAAACCGTAGCTTTTAGCAACAATGCTACCTGCAACATCAGGAGTACCAGCATAAGCAATACCAAAGGGAAATTCGTCTCCATCTGCACTAGGTGCGGAAACAAAGGGTTCTGTATCTCTACCACTTTGTCCATCGAGCAAATATTCAGTTGCATCGGAGCGGTCTCTTAATGTGGGGTTAACCCCTATACTACCGACAGTATCACCAGTTACGTCATCAATTGCCAAACCACCCGCATCACTATCAGCAGCGGTGACTAATAATGTATTAGGATCGGTATTATCGATAAAATCTTGAGCGATACCGATTGCTTCATCAGCTCGTAATACTGCTTCGATTCCACCTCTAGTATTATTGTTGTTAGGAAAATTATCTGTACCTTCTTCTTCCAGAACAACAAAGAATCCATCCTCATCTTGATTGAGAATGGGTAGAGCAGCTTCTAACATTTCCCCTACGGTAGGAGGATT
>JBCBQE010000372.1:6285-6577 GCA_039820385.1 Cyanobacteria bacterium J06635_10 | reverse complement strand
AGGAATGTCGCGAATTAAAGATTTCAAATCCATAATATAGAAAAGAAAAGTACAGATAAGCCCAGTTTCTAAAATATACCCAAAATCTTGGGCAGAAAAATTTACTGTTGGATGGCGATCGATTTACCAAATTTATTCGCGCTCATTGCCCCTAGTTTTTTAAGGTAAGACTAATCTCCAGCAGTTTTTAAGATTGTTTTTAACATTTTCATGCTGATGGGGCGAGGTGCAACAGCGTCGGGTAAACGATCTGTTCTAGCAAGGGAGCAAATCAGTATTCTTACAAATGACT
>JBCBQE010000372.1:190-6275 GCA_039820385.1 Cyanobacteria bacterium J06635_10 | reverse complement strand
CTCATTAAGACACGGCAGAATAATTGAATTGACAACAAGATTACTATAAAGTTAATACTCTGCTTTAATACAGCCTTTAAGTAAATTCATATATATGGTTATTGCTACAAATTGTTTATATTAGCTGTAAATAAGCCCCTGTAAAGGTTTAGGCTATAGTGGAGCTAACACGCGGTGTCTGGCAAATGCCCCTAGTCTCGATGCAGGTCTCTATTCGACCTTGTATATCTCATTTATTGACGAGGAGATAGAATCTACACCAAGAACTGAAGTTGTAATTCTACTACCATTTTTGCCAAAGGTGAACTAAAAATGCTTTAAAACTTCAATTTTCGGTATACGGAAAGCTTGGATATCAAAGAGTAATTAATGTATATATCAAGCAGTTGGATTACTGCGAGGCGGCCAAGAAATTTTGATGAAGGCTACCATTGTTTAATTGTTTAATTAATTTTACCGTCATTTTTCCCGAAAGCAGCCCTATAAGGAACTGATAAATGAATGTTTCCGCTCCTTCAACGCCGTTCAATAGTCCGGCTGAAAAAGATTTACCGATGATTTTGGAGACGCTACCAGATCCCAATCTGGACGGAATTGCTTGTCCCCGACGAACCCGTCAACAAATCGACCTTATTTTACTAGCAATTGAAGCTTTGGATCTTGGTGGCAGTGAAGCCATTTTGACATTTGCTCAAGATTTAGACCTCAAAGGAATTGTCAAAGATAGAGTCAACTTATGGCGAATGCGTAGCACTAATCCTTTACGAAGAGCTAATATTCGCCGACCTTTAACCATTATGGAAGCAAAAGCTTTGGTGGTTATTGCTTGCTATTTAGCTCGGCGATTAACAGTTGTTATCCGTCAATTGTTAATGATATACCAGCAGATGGCTGACAAGCAGATTCCTTTAGAACAAAATTTGCGTCTCTCTAATTATTTAGAGCGATTCCGAGCACATTTCAAAAGCCGTATGAATAAGAGGCGTGCGGGATTAATGGGATTTAATTCTGACGAGAAATTAAACGAACTAGCTGTCAATTTATTGGGACAGCTACTTTTCTGTACGGGAACAGCCGGAATGCAGCGCTTCTGGATTAGTCTTTTTGATGGTGAGGTAGAATGAATATTCAACGTAAGTATAGTTTACCTAATTGCACGCTACTTTTAGAAGGTTTAAGCGACGCTTCAAAAACTACACAGTTTCAGGAAATGCGTCCGGAACTGTCTATTTTGGTGAATGCAGAATGCACTTTATCTGGTTATACTCAACCCCTAGCGGGTGGTAGGGATTTTTTTGAAAGTTTGGTTAGAGCAGTTA
Source organism: Cyanobacteria bacterium J06635_10 (assembly GCA_039820385.1). Taxonomy (GTDB): domain Bacteria; phylum Cyanobacteriota; class Cyanobacteriia; order Cyanobacteriales; family Nostocaceae; genus Rivularia. The sequence continues at coordinate 4,956 of JBCBQE010000372.1, read as the reverse complement.
GCGCTTATGCTCAAGAATTTTTGAGTCACATTCCTAACCCACAAGCTCACAATTCTGAATCCGAATTAGTACAGTTAGAAAAAGTTAATAATAATCGCCACAGATTGAGCCTGCGTTCGGATATTCCTCAAGAAAATTTGAATAATGGTGGCAATGGTAAACGAACAACTGAAATTAATTTAAATTCAGTACAGTTGTTCGATTTGGTTGAAGCTGTAGATCAATTTTTTGCCGATACTCAAACTTTACCAGAATTAACCCTGGAACTACAACCAGTTGCTAGAGCACATGGTGCTGTTCATGGTGCTTTACTAGAGCAAGCAGTACCTGCAACTGTCGGACTTTCCAGTTTGGCTGCTGCTGCGATCGCTTTTAGTTTTATACCAGCACCAGAGTTTAAGGAACCATCTAAAGTCTCCTCTGAGGCTAATTCTACCACCACTACTGTTAATCCAGAAGGTAAAACTACTTCCGAAGCCAATAAGCCAACTGCTAGCCCATCTCCGGCTCAAACACAATCTCCCAGTTCCCCTGCAATAGTTCAAGATTTAGAAAAACTTCTGGCTTCAGCCCCCGAAATCAAAAAGGCATCGCGATTGCGTAAGTTGAATCGTCAAGTATACAAACAAGTCGATCAAACTTGGAAGAATCGTCAGGGATTGCCATCCGATTTAGTTTATCGTGTGGGTGCTGCTGGGGACGGTGCGATTATTGGTTACAAAGCATTAAATGAAGCATCAAATGCGAATATTGAACAAACTCCCCTACCGAAAGTACTTTACAATCCTGCTAACAGTGGTGCGATCGCCAACGAACCAATTGCACAATTTAGAATAGTTTTTAGAAGAAACGGAATTTTGGAAATTAGTCCCTGGATCGGATACATTAATAAAAATTATAAAATGGGGACAAATATCACTGACACAGAGCAACTTGCGAATCTAAACCAAAAGCTATCCACAACTCTGAGTCAAAACTCTTCTGGAAATAAGACCTATAAAGAAGTTTTAAAATATCGAGTCGCGGTGAAACAAAATGGAAATATCGCTGACTACGAACCGCTAAATAAAGCATCCTTTGAAAATTTTCGACAAACGCCTATTCCCAAGTTATTCCAAGGCGACAATACTGTTAATGCAGCACAAAAAGAACCTTTGGCTCAATTTCAGGTTGAATTTAAACCGGGTGGAGAATTTGAAATTACACCCTGGCAAGGATATCGATAAATGAAGTCAGAAGTTTAGAGTTAAGAATTAGGAGTCACCCAAATCAGATTTTTTCCTTAATTTTATTTTTTTTACCCTATAGAGATAAAAAACCGAGACAATTATGCCACTTTTCTTAACTCCCCAAGCAGAGCAAGTGGTGAACCAATTTGGTTCAAAATGCCCGACTTTGGGTAATAAATTTAGTTTCCCTAACAACTAAGAACCCCCCTTTCGATCGATAAGGGGGGTGCCAAATTTGGCAGAGATGAAACCTGTTATCTTACAACTTTACCCATATACTTTCCCCATAGTTGGGCGGCTTGAGCACTGCTACCAGAAGTGGGAGAATTATCATCATTTCCTAACCAAATACCCGTAGCAAGTTGCCGACGGGGAATCACACCAATAAACCACAAATCAACGTTTTTATCTGTGGTGCCGGTTTTTCCACCTTCCCCAAATCCGATAGCAGCAGCGCGCCCCGTACCATTTGTGATTGCTCGACGCATTAAAGTAATCATTGTATCGGCTATTCCAGGTTTCAACACTCGTTTGTTGGCTTCTCGATCTTGATCGAAAGAATAAATTACCCGACAAGTTTGTAAATCTTCACGATCGCGGCAATCACTACTGTCAAGAATTCTTTTGATGGCGTGGGGGCGATTCCATACACCCCTATTATTCACAGCGGCGAAGGCTCCAGTCATCTCTAATACAGTGGTTTCGCTTTGGCCTAATACTAAGCCAGGAACTGGGTTAAGTTCCGAACGTACTCCCAAACGTTTCGCCATCGACACAACTTTATCCAACCCAACATTCTGAGCAACTCGCAAAGCGATCGGGTTTTCGGAAAGAGCAAATCCAGTAGAAACAGTTAAGGGAGCAGTACCACCTCTACAGGGTTTATACCTAATACCCTGCCAACTTACAGGAGCGCAGCTATAAGTTGTTCCCGTAGAAATTCTGTTTTCTAGAGCGGCAGTGAAGGGAAAAAGTTTAAAAGTGGAACCAGGTTGTCTTTTGGCTTGATAAGCGCGATTAAACTGAGTAATTCTAAAGTCGCTACCGCCAACCATTGCTTTAATTGCACCCGTACTCGAATCAAGAGTGACGATCGCTCCTTGAGAAAAACCAAAATTTGCTCCAGCAGTTTTAATATGGTTTCTTAATGAAGCCTCTGCTTCGCTTTGAATTTTGGGGTCTAACTGAGTTTCAATGATAAAATTTCCTTCAGCCGCTAAGTCCTTTCCCAAAATAAATTCAAGTTCGTTAAATACATAACTGTAAAAATAAGGAGCAATTCTTTTCGCTTGACGCTCGCAAACCTTAGAGCTAACTTCAATCGGGGAACGTCTGGCGCGATTATACTCATCTTGTTTAAGAGCGCCCTTCTCTCGCATTCGCTTTAGTACACGATTGCGATAGCCTGTGATACTACGCTTGCTTTGAGCATCGCCGCAGAAATTAAAACCGTTAGGAGCTGGTAAAATTCCCACCAAAGTAGCAGATTCTGCTGGTGTTAACTGTTTTGCTGACCTATCAAAATAATATCGCGCAGCATCTTCAAAACCAGAAGTATTTACACCAAGGTAAACTCGGTTGAGGTAAGTGAGTAGAATTTCGTCTTTACTATAAAACGTTTCCAGCTTTAACGATACAATCGCTTCACGTACTTTACGTCCTAGAGAATCCTGTCTACCTACATAATTTCGGAACAAACTACGAGCTACTTGCTGAGTAACCGTACTAGCACCTTGTTGTACGCCACCACTACGAGTATTTATTAATACGGCTCTTAAAATACCATAAGGGTCAACACCGAAATGCCAATTAAAACGGCTATCTTCCGAGGCTACAACAGCGTCAGGTAAATAAGGACCAAAATCGGACAATTTTTTCAAATCTACGTGAGAGGTGGTTCGAGGCTCTTGCAGAGGTGTTTCACCATCACCAGCGTAAACCACTACTGGTCCTTGAGTAGCTGCGGGTAAAGGTCGCACGGAAAATTTTAGCCATTCTATGCCAATTACTAACATCAGTAAAGCACTGACGGCAGCTACTCCATAACCAGCCCAAGCCGCTGTTTTGATGTAAAACGGTGGGGGATCAACATATTGTAAACGTACCGAAGCAGCAAGCTCGGGTGGTCCTAAAGTCAGAACATCTCCATGGCGCAGTTCTAAAGAATCTACTCGACGTTTACCTCGATAAATACCATTAGTTGATTTTTCATCTTTAATGATAAAAACTGGCTTGCGTTGAGATGAATCTCGTGATAGCGACAGGTGAATTTGGCTAACAACCGGATTCCGAATCACGATATCGCAGGATTTTGAACTGCGACCTATCATATAGCGATCGCCAAGCAAGGGGTACATTTGAGCCTGAGATGCCCCAGCATCCTGTACCCAAAGTTCTGGTACTCTGGCATTAGGCTTGAGCGCCAGCTTGGAAAAATCAACCCGAGCTTGAATTGTCTGTACCGCTTGAGTCAGTTGACCAAGCAAGGTTTGCGGCTTTTTAGGAGGTTGGGGGGAACTCATGGGCTATTCACACCACGGTTATTATTTAATCATCGGGCAATAATCGGGCAAAATGTTGCCCTAAAATGCTGTCATTTCATCATTCTACTCATAAGCATATATGAAGGTTGACAATACTGAATTGTTCCAATATGTATATGATACAAAAACTGTACTTAATAATCTTATTTGTACGGTAATGTTTTTCACAATTTAACGCTTACAGTTGATTGATACTTGATTACCCGATCCTTTTTAAGCGTTTGTTTTCTATTGCTTAAGAGCTTCATGTACTAATAGGACAACAAGTACATTCTGATATATATGTCAACTAACGAGGAACTGATAAATGATTAAAATTATACATTTTTGTCTTCATAGATATATAAAGTTGAAAATACACATCTCCATTTAGACAGATTTTATAAAACCATTTGTTTGATTTAATGAGCGGTGGTATTACTTTTGAGGAGTGGATAATTATGAAGGGCAAATTTACAACCCTTATCGGCACAGCCTTAACTCTAGCATTAAGTAGCACAGTTGCAGTTGCTCAATCCACTAAATTTCCTGACCGAGACTTCCAGAATCTTGAAGAAACTACAGAAACTGCGGAATCTAATGAGTCTCTGGTTGCAGCGGCGGATGAAGAACTTTCGCTAGAAGCAATGGAAATCTTATGCAAGCGTTTTCCACTAAATTCTCGCTGCGAAGGTACTAACGAACCGACAAACTCTCCAGAAGAAATAACTACAGAAGAAGAAGAAATCACCCCTGAAGAAAACTTTTCTCCAGATAATAATATAGATACAACACCGGGTGCCCCTCTTCCTGAATCTTCTGAAGAAATGCAACCAGCACCAGGTGCTCCTCTTCCTGAATCTTCTCCAGAAGGCATCACTCCAATGCCTGGTAGCGAAGAAATTCCCAGTGCAGATGATGCTCCTACCAACATCAATCCAATGCCTGGTAGCGAAGAAATTCCCAGTGCAGATGATGCTCCTACCAACATCAATCCAATGCCTGGTAGCGAAGA
>JBCBQE010000372.1:0-92 GCA_039820385.1 Cyanobacteria bacterium J06635_10 | reverse complement strand
GAAATTCCCAGTGGGGATGATGCTCCTACCAACATCAATCCAATGCCTGGTAGCGAAGAAATTCCCAGTGGAGATGATGCTCCTACCAACAT
>JBCBQE010000371.1:0-6586 GCA_039820385.1 Cyanobacteria bacterium J06635_10 | reverse complement strand
GTTGTTGGTTGTTGGTTATTAGTTTTTATTTATTCACTAACCACTAACCACTATCTACTAACCACTATCCAACAACCAACAACCAACAACTAACAACCAACAACCAACGACCAACAACCAACAACTAATTAGTCATGTTAAGTCCTAAAAGAACTAAATTCCGCAAACAACATCGCGGACGGATGAGAGGTTTAGCAACACGTGGTTGTAATATAAATTTTGGTGATTTTGCTCTCCAAGCTCAAGAACCATCTTGGATTACTGCTCGTCAAATAGAGGCTGCCCGACGGGCAATGACTCGTTACATTCGTAGGGGAGGGAAAATTTGGATTAGAGTATTCCCCGATAAGCCCATCACAATGCGTCCAGCAGAAACCCGGATGGGTTCTGGTAAAGGTAACCCCGAATATTGGGTAGCTGTAGTTAAGCCAGGAAGAATTATGTTTGAAATTGCTGGCGTAGCTGAAGAGACAGCCCGTGAAGCAATGCGTTTAGCCTCACACAAGCTACCAATTAAGACTAAATTTATTAGTCGTACAGAAATAGATTCTTCTTTATAGATTATGCCTTTTCCTAAGATATCAGAAGCTAGAGAATTAAGCGACGAGCAATTAGCACAGGAAATTACTGCTACTAAAAAGCAATTATTTGATTTGCGCTTGCAACAAGCAACTCGACAGCTCGAGAAAACAGCACAGTTCAAGCACTGCCGCCACCGTTTAGCTCAACTGCTAACAGTAGAAGGGGAACGCAAGCGTGCGCTTTAGTTAGTGGAATTTAGTTAGTGGAATTTAGATAAACGGAAACGTTCCAGCCAATGACTAAAAATCAATAACGTTCCAACTAATAACCAACAAATAAGTTAGTAAATATGGCTATTAAAGAAAGAGTTGGCTTAGTAGTCAGCGATAAAATGCAAAAAACAGTGGTAGTGGCCGTAGAAAACCGGGATAGTCATCAAAAGTACGGCAAGATTGTGGTCACAACTAGACGGTACAAAGCTCACGACGAAGAAAATAATTGTCAAATTGGCGATCGGGTTCGGATTCAGGAAACAAGGCCCCTGAGCAAAACCAAGCGCTGGCAAGTTAAAGAAATCCTCAATAGTAGGAATAATTGACGCTCGGCAGTTGTTACATAGCGCGAGCAACTTTACAACGGAGAAAAATTGTGATACAAGCCCAGTCTTACCTCAATGTTGCAGATAACAGCGGTGCCCGTAAATTAATGTGCATCCGCGTTCTGGGTGCCGGAAACCGTAGCTATGGCAGTATTGGCGATCGAATTATCGCTGTAGTCAAAGATGCCCAACCGAATATGGCGATCAAAAAGTCTGATGTGGTTGAGGCTGTAATCGTTCGTACCAAAAAGGGCGTAAATCGGGATAGCGGCATGACTATCCGTTTTGATGATAATGCCGCAGTCATAATCAACAAAGATGGAAATCCCCGAGGAACGAGGGTATTTGGTCCGGTAGCGCGGGAATTACGCGACAAAAACTTTACTAAAATAGTTTCTCTGGCACCGGAGGTACTTTAATGGCAGTTAAAAATAAGAAAGCGAAGCCTCTATTTCACAAAATGCATGTCAAAACTGGAGATACCGTACAGGTAATTGCAGGAAAAGACAAAGGCAAAGTCGGTGAAATTCTTCGGGCAATTCCCAAAGATAGTAAAGTTATTATCAAGGGTGTAAATATAAAAACTAAGCACGTGAAGCCTCAACAGGAAGGTGAATCGGGCAAAATTGTCACCCAGGAATTTCCCATTCATAGTTCCAACGTGATGCTTTATTCCACCAAGGAAAATGTAGTTTCTCGCGTTTGTTACACTTTTACCCAAGAAGGTAAAAAAGTACGTATGCTGAAGAAAACTGGGGAAATAATAGACAAGTAGTTGAGAACTTTGAGTCTTGAGTTAGGAGTTAAGAGTTAATAAATATTAACAATTTGACCTTTAACCTTTGACCTTTTTCACAAATTTATTCCCTGACCAAGACCAGGGATTAGGAGAAAAAATGGCAGTAGGATTAAAAAATAAATACCTTGAAACTATTGTCCCCAATTTGATGAAACAATTTGAATATTCAAATATTCATCAAGTACCAAAGGTTACCAAAATAACTGTTAACCGAGGATTAGGGGAAGCTTCTCAAAACGCAAAAGCATTAGAAGCATCTTTAAGCGAAATAGCCATAATTACTGGACAAAAACCGGTAGTTACGCGAGCGAAGAAGGCGATCGCAGGATTCAAAATTCGAGAAGGTATGCCCGTCGGGGTAATGGTAACTCTTAGAAGCAATAAGATGTACAACTTTCTCGACCGTTTAATCAATCTGTCATTGCCCAGAATTCGCGACTTTCGTGGTATAAGTCCAAAAAGCTTTGATGGTCGTGGAAACTATACTCTGGGAGTCAGAGAACAACTGATTTTTCCAGAAGTCGAGTACGATCAGATTGACCAGATTCGTGGTATGGATATTTCCATCATTACTACAGCTAGGAATGACGAAGAAGGTCGCGCTTTACTAAAAGAAATGGGAATGCCCTTCCGGGAGCAATAAGTTCATCTAATAGAGGAAACGATGGCGGCAAACGACACAATTGCAGATATGCTTACGCGCATCCGCAACGCCAATTTGGCTCGGCATCAAACAACACAAGTGCCAGCAACAAAAATGACCCACAGTATAGCTAAAGTACTGCGGGAAGAAGGCTTTATCAATGATTTTGAAACTGCCGGAGAAGGAATTAAAAGTCATTTGGTAATTTCTTTAAAATACAAAGGGAAAAACCGCCAACCGATAATTACTACCCTTAAACGGATCAGTAGACCGGGTTTGCGAGTTTATTCTAATAAGAAAGACTTGCCAAGAGTATTAGGCGGTATTGGGATTGCCATAATATCGACATCTTCCGGCATCATGACCGATCGACAAGCTCGCCAACAAAATGTAGGCGGTGAAGTACTTTGCTACGTTTGGTAATCGCAAATGGTGCAATTGGGAGAGATTATTTAAGGACAAGGAACCATGTCTAGAATTGGTAAACAGCCAATAGCAGTACCAGCCAAGGTACAAGTAAAAATTGACGGAGCCAAAGTATCAGTCAAAGGACCAAAAGGCGAACTGATACGCGTTCTTCCCACAGAAGTTAGCGTTTCCCAAGAAGGAGAAACTTTAACAGTATCGCGTCAAGATGATTCGAGAGTATCCCGCCAAATGCACGGCTTAAGTCGTAGCTTGGTTTCCAATATGGTTGAGGGTGTTTCGTCCGGTTTTGTCCGTAAATTGCAACTTCAAGGCGTTGGTTATCGTGCCCAAGTTAAAGGTCGCGATTTAGTTTTGAATGTTGGATATAGCCATCCTGTAGAGATTGCCCCCCCAGACGGAGTTCAATTTGCGATTGAAGAAAAAGGCATTGTTATAGTCGTTAGCGGCTACGACAAGGAAGTGGTTGGTAATATATCTGCCCAAATCCGTGCCGTTCGTCCGCCAGAGCCTTATAAAGGTAAAGGCATTCGCTATGAGAACGAAATCGTTAGACGTAAAGCTGGTAAAGCTGGCGGTAAAGGTAAGAAGTAACTCATGAAATTTACCCGCAAACAATCAACAAAGCGTCGGCACAGACGCATCAGAGGCAAAGTATTTGGGTCAAGCGATCGTCCCCGTTTGGCAGTATATCGCTCTAACGAGCATATTTACGCTCAAGTGATAGATGATACTAAGCATCATACTTTGGCTACAGCATCGACTGTAGAACCAGAATTGAAATCAAAACTTTCTTCTGGTTCTAATCAAGAAGCTTCAAGTGAAGTTGGTAAAGCACTAGCTGCACGAGCCCTGGAAAAAGGTATTACTCAAGTCGTTTTTGACCGTGGAGGCAACCTTTATCACGGACGCGTCAAGGCATTAGCTGATGCCGCAAGAGAAGCTGGTTTAAGTTTCTAAGATTATCGGTAATTCAGTAATTGTGTAGTAGTAGATAAAAATTGAAGTAAATTATTTATCGCTAATAGCAAGGCAACCGATAAGTAAATTCAGCCGCACTTCGCGAACACCAAATAACTTAATATGGCAAATAATCGTCGTAAAACCAGCCGAGCAAAAAAAGAAGAAACTAACTGGCAAGAGCGGGTAATTCAAATCCGACGAGTAAGTAAGGTTGTTAAAGGAGGTAAAAAACTTAGCTTCCGGGCAATTGTAGTCGTCGGTAATGAAAAAGGCCAAGTCGGTGTCGGAGTAGGTAAAGCTAGCGATGTCATCGGAGCCGTGAAGAAAGGCGTAGCCGATGGCAAGAAACATTTAGTAGAAGTTCCAATTACTAAATCTAATTCTATTCCTCATCCCACCAATGGTATTGGTGGCGGAGCCAAAGTCCTTATGCGCCCAGCGTCACCCGGTACCGGTGTAATTGCTGGTGGTGCAGTGCGTACCGTACTAGAACTGGCAGGCGTTCGCAACGTTTTAGCAAAACAACTTGGTTCAAAGAACCCTCTCAACAATGCTAGAGCTGCAATGAACGCTCTAGCTGTATTGCGTAACTTCAATGAAGTTGCTGAAGATAGAGGTCTCAACATTGAAAAGCTCTACGCACAGTAGAGTTGTAGTTCTTATTAATCGTGGGAAATTATACTTTTAAGACTTATGAGACTACAGGATGCTCGCCCTCAAAAGGGTTCTAAAAAACGCCGCCGACGTGTAGGACGCGGTATTGCAGCCGGTCAAGGAGCCAGTTGCGGTTTCGGTATGCGGGGTCAAAAATCCCGCTCTGGTAGTGGAACCAGACCCGGTTTTGAAGGTGGTCAGCAGCCCCTTTATCGTCGGGTACCTAAACTGAAAGGTTTTCCTCTCATTAATCGCAAAAAATACACTACGATTAATGTAGAGAAGTTGTCTTCACTCCCAGCAAATACAGAAGTTAATGTCACCTCACTGCAAGAGAATGGTATTCTCACAGCTGTACAAGGAGCATTGAAAATACTGGGAAATGGGGACCTGAACGTTCCACTCAAAGTGCAAGCTGCAGCCTTCACAGGTACGGCTCGTAGCAAAATTGAGGCAGCTGGTGGTAGTTGTGAAATTGTATAGGTGAGCCAGCAGTTGAGCGCACGCTTAAAATCCACTTCCGTAACCCAGCGCCTGGTTCATATTCATCGGTAGTTCGTCATTATGATCAGTCGAGAAAAAGCACCTTCGGCTCAAGAAACCTTTATGCAGATGGCGCAAGCAGCCGGTTTAAGAGGTCGGCTGTTTGTGACCATAGGTCTTTTAATTTTGATTCGTTTGGGTATTTATATACCTATTCCTGGAATAGATCGGGTAGCCTTTAGTGCTGCGATGTCACGAGGTAATAACTTAGCAGGGATTTTGGATATTTTCTCTGGTGGGGGATTTTCTGCTTTAGGAGTTTTTACCCTGGGCATTATACCTTTCATTAATGCCTCGATTATCATCCAACTACTCACAGCTGCTATTCCAAGTTTGGAAAACTTACAGAAAAACGAAGGTGAAGCTGGAAGACGAAAGATTTCCCAAATTACACGCTATGTAGCTTTAGGTTGGGGGATTGTTCAGAGCATATTTATTTCAGCAGTATGGCTCAAAAGCTACGCACTCGACTTTGGTCCAGTTTTTGTCTTTGAGACAGCTCTAGCTCTTGTTGCCGGTTCCATGTTCGTGATGTGGGCATCCGAAGTGATTACAGAGCGAGGAATTGGTAATGGAGCATCATTACTTATTTTCCTCAATATTGTGGCTTCTCTACCTACAACTTTAGGCAGTACTATTAGTTTTGCTCAAGTTGGAGGTCGTCAAGCTGTAGGTCAAGTAGTTGTGTTATTACTGCTTTTCCTCGCAACAATTATTGGAATTGTTTTTGTCCAAGAAGGCATGCGTCGCATTCCAATTATTTCGGCTAGAAGACAAGTTGGTAGAAGAGTTCTTGCCGAACAACGCAGCTTCCTGCCCCTGCGACTCAACCAGGGTGGAGTGATGCCGATTATTTTTGCAACCGCAATTTTGGGCTTACCCCTTTTAATTGGAAATTTTACTCAAAATCAACAAATAGCTAACTTTGTAGGTACTTATCTAAGTCCAGCTGGTCCTGGTTGGTGGGCTTACGCACTAATATACCTGTTTTCAATAATTTTCTTTAGCTACTTCTATTCTTCCTTGATTGTCAACCCAGTTGACATAGCTCAGAACCTGAAAAAGATGGGTTCTTCTATTCCCGGGATTCGTCCAGGTAAAGCAACAAGCGAATATTTAGAAAAAGTTTTGAATCGACTCACCTTTTTAGGTGCTGGTTTTTTGGGATTGGTTGCCATTATTCCTACGATCGTCGAAAGAGCATTGGGAGTTCCCACATTCAGGGGTTTGGGTGCGACCTCTCTGTTAATTTTGGTAGGTGTGGCTATTGATACAGCAAAACAGATCCAGACCTACGTTATTTCTCAACGTTATGAAGGAATGGTGAAACAATAGTGACGCGCATAATATTTTTAGGAGCACCTGGAGCCGGTAAAGGAACTCAAGCTAAAAATGTAGCCGAACATTGGGGAATTCCTCATATTTCTACAGGCGATAT
>JBCBQE010000370.1:0-6598 GCA_039820385.1 Cyanobacteria bacterium J06635_10 | reverse complement strand
ACAGCATTTACTAGTCAATACTGTTGTAGTAAATGTTAATTTTAGGGACATCGAGTCCCGTAAAATTAACCTGGGAGTCCATGAAAGATAAGCAGGGATAATTCGTTTTTATCAAAATTGAATGGTGCGTAACGGCATTTTCATTTTGCACGGTTTATATCGATAAATAGTCAAGCCGTTACACACCCTACAGAATTCAAAGTTTCTTTATGTATGACTATGTTTCTGGAGAGATGAGGAAACTTGAAGACAGAGTTAGAATTTAGAAATTCAATTCAGTCACTGTTGACTGTTAACTGCTCACTGCTCACTGTTCACTGTTCACTGTTGACTGTTCACATTCCACAATTCCGATTTGCGGGAACAGCTTGTTTAATTTTCTTGGGGAAGGGAAGGTTAAGGTTGTTCATCAATTTAATGAAATCATCGCGGGTTTTTCCTGCAAATCGGGGATTCAATCGTTTTTCTTCCGCAATTGTGGAAACTGTACGTCCTTTGTAATCGTGACCGGGATAAACTAAAGTATCATCGGGTAGAGTAAATAATCTTTTGGTAACGCAGTCGTATAAAATTCCTGGATCGCCATCTTGAAAATCAGTTCTTCCACAACCGCGAATGAATAAAGCATCGCCAGTCAATAAGTGAGTGTCGTTTACCAGAAATGCCATATGGCTGTTAGTATGCCCGGGAGTGGAAATTCCTTCTACGGTGACTTTACCAATCTGCAATACTTGTCCGTGCTGTATATAGCTATCAGCACATTTTACTTGAGAATTTTTCGGTAAAATACTCAGACATCCTGTAGCTTGACGGAGTTTGCCAGCAGCGGTAATGTGGTCTGCATGAACGTGGGTATCTAAGCAATAAATTAGATCGAGTTCGAGTTCGTTTAATAAGTTTATATCTCGTTCAAATTGTTCTAAAACTGAGTCTACAATGACTGCTTCTTTAGTATCAATATCAGCGATTAAATAAGTATAGGTACTTGATTCTGAGTCAAAAAGTTGGCGGAATAACATAATTTTTTTATATTTATCTAATTGATTAGTAATTCAAATTGAATTTAAAACAATATCATTTAAGCGAATATCAATGAAGTTATGCTCAACACAAAAATTTCTAGATTCCATATTTTAGTCGATAATTTAATGATAAAAAATTCAGATTAGACTCTTCTGAGTTTTTAATTAGAAAATGGTTAGTAATAATGGAAAAAAATAAAAATATTTGTAAGCGTTTTGTATTTTTGTTTGTATTATTATTTTTATGTATCAATATTTATGGCTGCAACAGTATAATTGCTGAAGATAAGCTAATTTCAGCAACAGAATTAATTGAATTAATTGAAATAGAACAAGCTCCCTTAATTTTAGATGTACGTAGCGCTGAAGAATATGCTGAAGGTAGAGTTCCGGGAGCGATAAACATAGACTATCGAGAGTTACCATCTCGTATTGATGAAGTTCGCAATTTCGGTAGAAGAAAAATAGTTGTTTATTGCGAAAGAGGGGTAAGAGCAAATATTGCTGAAGAGACTTTGAAAAAAGCAGGTTTTACAGAAGTTTTGCATTTAGAAGGTGATATGTCTGGTTGGAGAAAGCGGGGGTTGAAAGTGGAGTTATCATATCTGTGGGGACTAAATAAGTAATAAGTAATAACTGTTTATTTTAGCTTGATACTCCTGGTAAGTAATTCAAAATTACCGGATGAAGGAAATAAGGTGAAAATAGAAATTTATTTTAAAATGTCCGAAATCAGCAAAGTTCCCTTGGTATACCAATAGTGGTCTGGTGAATCAAATTTACCGGATTCATAGTAAAAAAAGTTCTTTTCTCACATAACCATGAATTAGAACTAAAAATTTATATTCAAAAATCTAGTACTAGGGAAATATGAGTCAAACAAATAGCAAGATACTAGAAACTCTACTCAGCACAAGGAAAATCAATACCGATGAAAAGAATGGTTCAGCCAGTTTATCCCAACTGTTACATGCAAATAATTCAACTTTGCAAACAGCTTTATCACGGGTAGTTGATTTACCGACTTTTCGTCAAAATACTGGTTCCCTATCCTCTTCAGAACGACTCCAAATTATAGAGCAAGCTCTTGTGTTGCTGGAAGAGAACTACGTTCATCTCAAGCTCAAAGAAGCTATGCACGCAATTGAGCCGATTCAGAAACTAAAATTATTAGATCACCAAATTCGGAATACTCCCGAGGATGAGTTAACATCCGATTTAGATTTTCATCGTCAGATGAGCGGTATCTTTAATTCTATCAGGGATTTACATACAAACTATTTATTACCAAGTCCTTATAATACTCTTTCTGCTTTTGTTCCCTTTGAGGTAGAGGCTTTTTATGAAAACGGCCAAAGGAAATATTTGGTTTCTCGTTTAGTTTCGGGATTTAAACCCGATTTCTTTGAACCTGGTGTAGAGGTACTTTATTGGAATGGGGTTCCCATTGAACGTGCTGTTGAGTTGAATGCTGAACGATTTGCTGGAAGTAACCGAGATGCTCAAAGAGCCAGAGGAATTGCTACTTTAACAATACGTCCTCTAATTATTGCGTTACCACCAGATGAGGATTGGGTGGTAGTTGGTTATAAGACTTTAGACGGACAAGAAAAGGAATTAAAAGTTCAATGGTTGGTTACAGATGCGGGAATCACATTTGAAAATAATCCTTCAGCTGGTAACCTAAGTTCAGAAGCAACCGCTCAAGGTATCGATATTGGACTTGATCGCTTAGCAAAGACCAAGAAAATGTTATTTGCGCCAGATGTGATTGATGCTGAAAATCAAGTTGCTCAGATGAGAGCACCATTTGGTGAAATGACAACAGGATTTGGTGAAATGAATCTTGGGTTACAAAGTATTTTCCCTGGTGTACTTCAAGCAAGAAGGGTGAAGGCAGATTGTGGAATCTTTGGTTATTTGCGGATTCGCACTTTTGGTGTAGATAATGCTGAAAGTTTCGTAAATGAAGTAATTCGCTTAGTTGAACAACTACCTCAAGATGGTTTAATTATTGATGTTCGGGGTAATGGTGGAGGATTGATTACCGCTGGAGAACAACTTTTACAGGTATTTACTCCCAGAGAAATTGAACCAGAGAAGGTACAGTTTATCAACACTCCCCTGAATTTAGAATTATGTCAACGTCACGCTCCCAGCGAACTCGATCCGACTTTTGACCTTTCTCCTTGGGTAGATTCCATCAAGCAATCCGTACAAACCGGAGCTATTTATTCAAAAGGTTTCCCCATTACTTCTGCGATCGCAGCAAACGCGATCGGTCAGAAATATCATGGTCCGGTGGTCTTGATCACAGATGCTTTATGCTACAGTACCACAGATATATTTGCAGCAGGATTCCAAGACCATCAAATTGGTAAAATCCTTGGCGTTGATAATAACACCGGTGCTGGTGGAGCAAATGTATGGACTCACGAGCTATTGAAACTTCTATTTGACCTTCCTTCACCTGCAGAAGATTCACCCTATACCGATTTACCTCAAGGTGTAGGTATGCGGGTTTCCATTCGACGAACCCTAAGAGTTGGGGAACAAGCAGGAACACCAGTGGAAGATTTAGGGGTAGTTCCCGATTTTCTGCACAATATGACTAAGCAAGACTTATTAAATCAAAATATAGACTTGATTAATCGTGCTGCGGAAATTCTCCAGCAAATGGAAGTTCGTCAGTTAGAAGCAGTAACGAAATGTGTCACACCTAGGAATGTCAAATTACTTTTGAGAACCCGAGGAATAAATCGTTTAGATGTATTGATTAACGAACGACCACAAGGTTCTCTTGACTTCACAGATGGGGAAACCGAGTTAGATATACCTTTATGTGGAATTAAATCCATCGGGTTAAAGGGGTACGATGGCGATCGGCTTGTAGCGAGTAGGAAATTAACTATTTAATTGATAACCCCTCTCCAAACCTCTCTCTTCTTGATGGGAGAGGTTTTTATCGTTTTTATTGTTCTTTATTGTAGGGTGCTGTGACACTTAGAGAAATTTTGAAGGTAATAAAATAATAAAGCTTCTAGTGTCACGCACCATCCAGAATATTGTGAAAATTCTAAATAATATAATTCCTATTCTTAACTCCTAATATCATGTCCGTTTAAATAACCGTCATTGCGACCGAAGGGAAGCAATCCCAAAATTTTGCGGTTGCTTCGTTCCACTCGCAACGACATATTATGGGTAATTTGGCGAACATCATATAACTCCTAACTCCTAATTATTTTCTATCGCTCCCAATGCTTTAAGTGAGGATTTTTGTTCTGGGGTTAATCCTGTAGCGTTGGTGATATTCATGTGAGCGTAGGGTTTATTGCTGAGGGTTTTGATGCATTCACCGGTTTGGATATTCCAGATTTTGATTATTCCATTCCAACCACCAGCAGCGAGAATTTTACCATCGGAACTTATTGCGACATCATTTACACCATCATTATCCCATTTGAAAGTTTTGAGAGATTTTTTCGTTTGAATATCCCATAACTTAACTGTTTCATCACTACTACCACTAGCTAAAGTTTTTCCATCTGGACTAAATACTACTGATAATACTGAATCTGTATGTCCTTCGAGAACTTCAAAATTATCTTCCGCGTCAATATCCCACAAATTTATCTTATTATCGTTACAACCAATAGCTAAAATATTGCAATTGGGACTAAAAGCTAATGTATTTATACCTTGATTATTCCATTGCAAGGTTTTGAGACATTCTCCTGTATTTACATTCCAAAGTCGTACACTTTCGTCGTTGCTTCCACTCGCTAGAATTTTACCGTCTGAACTAAATGATAATGACCATATCCAATCTTTATGTCCATATAACGTATCTAAACATTTTCCTGTATTCACATCCCATAATTTAATATTGCGTCCCAAACCTCCTCCTGTAGCTATAGTATTACCGTCAGGAGCAAATGCTATGCAGTTTACTGACCAGGAGTGTCTTTGTAGAGTGTTCCGACATTCTCCCGTGTTGATATCCCATAACTTTACTTTCGTGTCATAGCTCACGCTTGCTATAGTTTTACCGTCAGGACTAAAAGCGACTGAGTTGACTCTAGATGTATGTCCTTGTAAGCTTTTTAATAATTTTCCTGTATTAATATCCCATAATTTTAATGTTCGCTCTTCGCTGCTACTGACTAAAGTAGTAATATTAGGATTGATTGCAACTGAATGTACTGCGCTAGTAAAACCTTGTGAAATAGCAATACATTCACCACTAAATACATTCCACTTTCTAATAGTTTGGTCATCACCAGCAGTAATCAATGTTGTATCGTCAGGACTAAAAATAACCGCTCTGATAAAATTTGTATGTCCTTCCAAGATTTTCAAACATTCTCCAGTAGCAACATCCCATAACTTTGCAGTTGTATCACTACTAGCACTGGCTAGAATTTTACCGTCAGAATTAAAAGCAATACTTCTTACCCAATCTGTATGACATTGTAGAGTTTTGAGACATTTTCCCGTGTGAACATCCCATAATTTAACAGTACAGTCTTGACTACCAGTGGCTACAATTTTATCGTCTGGACTAAATGTAACCATTATTAATTTATCAGTATGTCCTTTTAACGTTTTTAGACATTTTCCTGTTGCAATATCCCATAACTTTAGACTTTTGTCATAACTTACACTTGCTAAAGTTTTATTATCAGGACTGATCGCAACTGCCATAACTGAATTGGTATGTCCTTGTAAAGTTTTAAAGCATTCACCTGTTTCAATATTCCACAGTTTTACGCTTTGGTCATTACTAACACTAGCTATAGTCTTACCATCAGAACTTAAAGCAACTGAATATATTCTTCTTGTATGTTCTTTACAAGTTGTTAAACATTTTCCTGTAACGATATCCCAAACTTTTACTGTAGTATCATAGCTGCCACTGATTAACTTCTGTCCATCAGGACTAAAAACTACTGAACGTACCCAACCTTTATGTCCTTTGAAAGTTGATATTGGTTGATTGTCACTAACTCGCCATAAAATGATTTCACAATTAGCATCACCAGTTGCAAAATATTTACCATCTGGACTATAAGCAACTGTAAATACTGCACCAAAGGCTTTGGGAAAAATACAATCGCTTAAATTAGCTCCAGTAAAATTGACTCCTCTTAAACTCGCATCTATAAAATCCCCACCCTTAACCACCGCACTAGATAAATCCTTCCCTTCCAAACCAGTTTTATCAACCTTCACCAAAACCGTTGCGGCATTCCCCCCAACATAACCAACCTCCGCTTCACTCTTCCCCTTCGTTGCTTCAATAACTCCCAATAACCTTTCACCAACACTTCCCTTATCAACCATCCCCACCAATAAATCCAAAACCGCTTTAGTTAATGGCGATCGCCCTACTGTCTCCTTTAATTTCTCTAATGACTCGCTTTTAAATGATTTCAATTTCTCTAGCGCTATAGTTTCTATCTGTTTCTCTAGCGCAATAGTTTTTCCTTTCTCATCTACGTGACGTTGAAAATATTCTCCCCAAGTGTAAAACCCTAGCGCTATAGTTTCAGTTTCCGAAAACTGTTGCGATG
>JBCBQE010000369.1:0-6613 GCA_039820385.1 Cyanobacteria bacterium J06635_10 | reverse complement strand
TTCAAACACACGTTTTAATATTCGTCAATCATACGTTTGATAGATAAGCCGTATACAAATAAGGCTATTGGGTAATTAGAATGCATTTTTTGCTTGCACTTATAGTTATAATGAATTTATTGTGAGTACAAAATCTGCTTTCCTGTGTAAAACTGTAGGAAAAGCATTAAGAATCTATAAAGTTGAAAGTAATTGTAAATTAATCAACTATAATTAAAATATCGCATCATTCAAACGTTTGATTGAAATGAGAAATACAGTTACAACCATAGATACGAAAGAACAAATACTCAACGTAGCGGAGAGGCAATTCGGTGAAAAAGGATTTGCTGGAACAACTCTGAGGGGTGTGATTAGGGAAGCAGGAGTTAACATTGCTGCGGTTCACTACCATTTTGGTTCAAAAGAGGAACTTTTCGTGGCTGTTGTAAGAAGAGTAGCTCAGCAGATGGTACCAGTTCAACTAAAGGAATTGGCGAAATACACAAGCCTTGGTAAAACGCCATCTGTAGAGGATATTATAGAAGCTTTTTTTGCTCCCCCTTTGAGGATGATATCACAAATGGGAGAAGCGGGAGTGATTCGCAGCCAATTTATAGGTCGCTGTCGTGCTGAACCTTTACCCATCCAGCAACTAGCGGATAGAGAATTTAATGAAAGCCAACAGGGCTTTTTAGATATTCTTCAACGAGCGCTTCCCAATCAAACACGATTAGAACTAGAGTGGAAATTAGATTTAGTGGTTGCGATATTAATCCGTACCTTAAATCAATTTGGTCAATCGGGTAAAGTAATCACCGGAAATTCTTCGGAAGAGGTAGAAATAGCAATTTCTCGTCTGGTGAAATTTGTTTCTGGGGGGATGAATAATTTTGATTGAACCATTTGAATTAGCTAAAACTAAGCTGTAGTTTTATAGGTGGGTATGAAAATTCAATTTGATTAAACTTAATGACTATCAGAACCGCAACCCTTGAAGATGTAAAAGATATTGCTGCAATTCACGTAAAATCTTGGCAAGTAGTTTATCAAGGTTTGATACCTCAAAGTTATTTAAACAATTTATCGATTTCAAAACGCGAAAAATCTTGGCAAAATATTTTAACTAATTCCCAAACTCATACGATACTCCAAGAAATCGACGATTTAGTAGTCGGTTTTGCTAATTTTGGACAAACCCGCGATCGAGACAAGGATTCTAAAATTACAGGAGAGATTACTTCAATATATCTTAATCCCGAATATGGTCGAAAAGGTTTGGGAACAGAACTTGTTGAATTTATTTCTAAAAATATGAAGAATCGGAAATTTACTCAAATAACTCTTTGGGTACTCGATACCAATAAAATAGCGCGTAAATTCTATGAAAAGATGGGATTTAAACCAGATGGAGCGACTAAAATTGATATTAGGGAAAATTTTGAACTCCGAGAAATTCGCTATTTAATCAATTTAATATAAATATCCTTCTTGGATAAGTAATATCGGCTTGAGATCAAAAACTGCAACGGAGTGGCTCCCCGCTCGGGATCTTCAAGAAGTCAATAAAAAATCTGAGTATACCGCTTCTGAAAATTATGCTCCAATACAGCATTCACAATCGCATTCACAATTTTCTCACCACCAACAGATGAAGGTTCAATGGGATTTGCATAATCTGCGGCTTCATTACAAGTTAATCTTAAATCAATTAGCGGGATACCATTTTCAAAAGCTTGTCGAATAATTACGTCATTGAAAATTGTTAAAGCAGCAACTCCAATTCTTTGATACATTCTATCTGGGTAATTGGGGTTATAAATAGTACATATAGTTGTAGGAAGGTGAAGAGTTAAAATTTTGTGTAATAACCTTTCATACTGATACTCAAACTGTTCGCTTAGATCGGCTAATCTAAGAAATACTTGTGCAGAAGAACTTATTCTCTCATTTAAAATACCGATACAACTGAGCGCATTATTTCCCCCCACACTGAGGACGAGATGACTAGTATCTTCAGGTAGATTTTCTATTTGGGCGTAAACATCATCTACTTTGTTACCATCAATAGCTTTTAAGGTAGTCTTCCAATCATCCGGAAGTTTCATGCGTAGCTGCGTAATAACATCAGGTTCTTTATTCAGGTAAGCAGCATTATCGAAAATTGAATCACCGAGTAAGACTATGTGGGACATCGTTTGAATTGGTAATGGGTAATCGGGAGAATTGTAACAACTAACCACTAACAACTAATAACCGATCGCTAATAACTAATCTCAAACGTAAAGAGTAAGATAGAATTATTAAGGGATGTTTACAGAATTGACATTTTATTCCGAATTCTGTTAATACAGCCTTCACACGATATTTACAGTACAAAACCCGCAGTTAACCGGACGCAATTATGACGCTCCCAATCCGTAACGTCGCTATTATCGCTCACGTAGACCACGGCAAAACAACCCTCGTTGATTCCCTGCTTAAACAATCTGGCATTTTCCGTGAAGGGGAAGACGTTCCGGATTGCGTCATGGATTCTAACGATTTGGAAAGAGAACGTGGTATTACAATTCTTTCCAAGAATACTGCCGTTCGCTACAAGGACACTTTAATTAATATTGTTGATACCCCCGGACACGCTGACTTTGGTGGAGAAGTAGAACGGGTATTAGGTATGGTTGATGGTTGTGTCCTCATTGTAGACGCAAACGAAGGACCAATGCCTCAAACACGCTTTGTGTTGAAGAAAGCTTTAGAGAAAGGATTGCGTCCGATTGTTGTAGTCAACAAAATCGACCGTCCCCGAGCAGATCCCCACACTGCAGTTGATAAAGTATTGGATTTGTTCATAGAATTAGGGGCAGATGATGACCAATGCGACTTCCCCTATTTGTTCGCTTCTGGTTTAGCAGGTTTCGCTAAAAACGAACTGGAAGACGAATCCGAGGACATGCAGCCTCTGTTTGAAGGAATTTTACGTAACGTTCCACCCCCAGTAGGTGACCCCGAAAAGCCTTTGCAATTACAAGTTACAACTCTGGATTATTCCGAATATCTAGGAAGAATTGTAATTGGTAGAATTCACAACGGTACCATCAACGCCGGACAACAAGCAGCTTTGGTGAAGGAAGACGGTAAAATCGTCAAAGCCAAAATTAGTAAGTTAATGGGTTTTGAAGGTTTAGCGCGGGTGGAATTAGAACAATCATCCGCCGGTAATCTGGTTGCAGTTGCAGGTTTTACTGATGCCAATATTGGAGAAACTATTACCTGTCCCAACGAACCCCAAGCGTTGCCACTTATTAAAGTGGACGAACCGACTTTACAAATGACCTTTTCTGTGAATGATTCACCATTCTGTGGAAAAGAAGGGGATTTTGTTACTTCTCGCCAAATAAGGGATCGTTTGATGCGCGAGTTGCAAACAAACGTAGCTTTACGCGTTGAAGAAACCGATTCACCCGATAAATTTGGAGTTTCTGGACGTGGTGAACTTCACTTGGGTATCTTAATTGAAACCATGCGCCGCGAAGGTTATGAGTTTCAGGTATCCCAGCCACAGGTAATTTACCGCGAAGTCAACGGGCAACCTTGCGAACCTTACGAACTCTTGGCTTTAGACGTTACCGAGGAAGCCGTTGGTGGCTGTATCGAACGACTCGGGCAGCGTAAAGGCGAAATGCAAGATATGCAAATGGGTGGTAATGGGCGATCGCAGTTAGAATTCATCATTCCTGCCCGTGGTTTGATTGGTTTCCGTGGTGAATTCATGCGTATCACTCGCGGTGACGGCATTATGAACCACAGTTTCTTGGATTACCGTCCAATTATTGGCGAAATTTCTGCTCGTCGCAATGGTGTATTGATTTCTTTTGAAGAAGGTGTTGCAACTTTCTACGCTTTGAAAAATGCGGAAGATAGAGGTTCTTTCTTTATTACACCAGGTACCAAAGTTTATAAAGGTATGATTGTTGGAGAAAACAATCGTCCCCAAGATTTGGAATTGAACCTTTGTAAAACCAAGCAATTAACAAACCATCGTGCTGCTAGTGGTGATGAATTAGTTCAACTACAAGCACCAGTAGAAATGAGTTTGGAAAGAGCTTTGGAATATATTGGGCCAGATGAATTGGTGGAAGTTACACCCGAATCAATTCGCTTGCGGAAGTTGTCGAAGAAATTTGCGAAGAGGTAATTAAATGTAGAGACGTAGCATTGCTACGTCTTTCCTAACCATTAGGAGTTAGGAGTAAAAAGTTTTGAAACTACAGCAGTTTGCAGGTAAATGAAGTACACCCCTCCCCAACCCGGAGCGCAAGCGGGGAGGGTGCGCGACAGCGCGGGTGGGGTGTTTTTGTACCTCATAAAGCTGAAATCTGCTGTATATTTCTTATTCCGATCGCGATCTCATGCATCTTAATATATATTTTTTGTGGAACGGGTTGGACAGCCCGTTTTTTTTATATTAGGAATAGTTGCAACTAGCATTTTTTGTAGGGGAGGCAAAAAGGGGTGTAGATTTTCTTCCCCCTTTATTGCCCTTGTGTGACGCTACGAGACTTCTGTGGAAAGTGGTCATAATAATCATAGCGTCACGCACCGATGAGTAACTGTAATTGCCAGTTTTCGGTTGAGTGCAATACATTTAAAACCTCACCCCCATCCCCTCTCCAAAATATCGGAGAGGGGTGCCCGGAGGGCGGGGTGAGGTAAAATATTGAGTCTCGGCGCATAAATGATGTTTACCGAATTGCTGATTAATAACAGTTTCTAATGAAAGTAAAAAAACATCAATAACTAATACCATTTCTTTATAAAGATGTGCTGAATTGAGCCTACGCAGGTAGGCTTTGTTACAGTAGCCCCATGCGGGTGATTGAGCGCAGCCTCATACAGAATTGGTATAACGAATTTGCAAAGAGTTTGTTCTCTAAGAAATTCAAAAATTAGTTTATTGATGTCAAAATCAACACTTTTCATTGAAATACTGCCACTCCAATTCAAAATATCATAGTTGTTGATAAACCTTCAAAGTCAGTAACTAAAGGTGAAGTATTGGTAGTTGTAAATTGAGTTATACCTGTGGGGATATCGTCAATTAAAGCGTTTGCTAATAAACTATTAGCAGTACCCGTAGGATGGACATCATCCCACCAAAGGAATTCTGTAGGATCGGTTAGTGGATTTTCTGTTAATGCTTCGAGTGCAAGGTTGGTAGTGTCGGTAAATCCAAAATCGCTGGGATTTTCTAATAATTTGGCGAATTCACTCGCAACATCTAACTCATAGATATTAATACCAAGTTGATTTTCTAAATCATCTAATTCGGTATCTAGCAAGTTGTTAAACTCAGTTGCTGCGGCGTTGATTTCCGAGCTGATTCCCGCATCAATTATTATAGGAATCTCACCAAGGGGAGCAAGATTGGGAATGATAAAGTTTTCGGCTCCCGCGTTAGCTAAGGTAGTAATGTGTCCGGTTAATTCTGCAACAGTATTCTCGATTTCTGGAATATTTTCGACAATTTCTTCTGGAGTACCTTGCAAATCAGGGAAAATACTGTTACCGCCAGCAGAGATAAAAAATAGATCGGTTGCAGTGGTTTCACCTGTCGCGAGGTAAAAATTAATTTGCTCGCCGACGCTGGGTTCTTCATCATCATCACCACCCGCACCTAATTCTGCACCACCAAAAGCATAGTTTCTTCCACCTGCTAAGGAGGGAGTCGAAGCTGATAAACCCAATTCTTCTGCAAGTATTTCAGGTACTAGAGGTCCATTGGAAAATCGTCCGTTAAAATAAGGTGGAGATGGTGGAAAAGTTTGTTCTGAATTGAGGAAGACGTTACCAACATCTGTAGTACTATCACCAAAAGCAATAAAGTTGCTGAAAGGAATTTGTTGTACATCTGCAACAAAACTAAACTGATTAGTGTTATCTGAATTTAAATTCTCAGGTGAGATATCTGCAATAACTCCAATTAACTCTGGCATCAAACCATCATTCAAAAATACACTCGTTCCCGACGGTAAACCCTGTGGAGACACGCTAAGGGAATAATCGCTGCGATCAAAGGGCTTATTGCCAATTAATTGAATAATATCTTGGTTTTCCAAATCTGCAATCAAATCACAGTCACTGGTGAGGACACTTGATGCATCGCCATTATTATATAAATCTTGGTTGTCGAGAAGAAAGTCTTTGTCAAAGGTACTATTGATATTTGCCATTGAATTTATACCTCTTAATTTTTTTTAAGAACTTACGCAACCGGCACATTTTCCTTGTAGGGGAGGCAAAAAGTGGTGTAGATTTTCTTCCCACTTTATTGCCGTTGCTCGTACACTCACTAATTGATAACGCAATAATAAGGCTTGTGGTGTCACGCACCAACCGAGTCTTGTGACAATTGCGTAAGTCCTGAAACTTATGCAGCGATAAATTAAAAAAAGGAGTTGGGAGTTAGGAGTTGTAGAGACGTAGCACTGCTACGTCTGTTATTGAGTTAGGAGTTAGGAGTTAAGAGTTAGGAATAATAGCATTTTAGGTTCGACTATATAACACGATTCGCAGGACTTGACATTATTGGTTGTGAAACGATGCTAATTAGCATATTGAGGGAATAATCTTAGTC
>JBCBQE010000368.1:0-6619 GCA_039820385.1 Cyanobacteria bacterium J06635_10 | reverse complement strand
CTCATCCCCATCTCAATTCCAACCAACTTCGGCTCTTCCAACTTCGGCTCTTCCTTCGTTTAATGGGTGCCCGTCAGGAGCGATAATAGACCAAACTAATACATATAAAATGACAAAAGTCAATATTATTAATAACTCTTAACTTGTTATCCTTGTCTCCTTGTCTCCCGATCCTCTCCTAGGGACCAGAAAAGATTGCTTCTTCTATATCTTGGCGACTGAGAGAATATTTAAACGAGCGTTGGATATCTTCTCCATTTTCTGCTGCATTTAGATATCGTACGGTAACTTCTTCAATATCAAGACAAATTTCAGCTGACCAAGCAGGTCGCCGTAAGCGCCACAGATGCAAGTATTTTTGGTCTTGCTGACAGCCTTGGTTTTCTAGCCATTGCTCAATCTGAGGAAGTGGATGATTGTATAGTGGAGTTTCTGAGTTTAGAAGATACATAGATTTTGGATTTTGGATTAATATCATTCCCATTCCCCCAAAATGGAGCCAAAGTTTGCAGGGGTTACAATTTCGGCCAAGGGTTCCCAATATAATTTTTTTTAGGAGAAAAAATTGTATTGGGTGTCCGCCAAATTCAGACGCAGGCTTTAAAACAAGTTAACTACTGGTGTATCCGCAACTGCCGGTGTCTGCTTCATAGTAAAGAATAACTTTCCGAGCATCCGAGAAATTGTAACTCCATGTTCGTCAGCTACAAATAGATACATCCCGATGCACGCACAAACACTGCGAACGGATGAAGGCAATTGCATGTTTATGATTATTTTATTGAGTATTCCGATCTTTTAATTGTGAATTTTATTTACAATATTTGAATGATTTGAGTTAACTATTTTTTGCTGCATTACAACCCCAGGCTCTTCTATGTTTGTTTGAAAAGCAGCTTCACCTCTGGTTAAACCTACAGCGATTACTAGCAGCAAACATCCGATAAAAGTTAAACCTAGAATAAATAAAGCAAAAATTTCACCTGGCGAGAGAGGACGGTCAGTAGCATCCAGATAAGCCGATCTAGATAGATGACGACCCTGAGTTACCGGATGGTTTAAGTCGAGTGGTGGTTGAATCACCCCAAAGCGTGAATAGCCAATTTTCAGGTCGTAAGTTAAGCGTTTTTGTGGATTACTAAGGATACCGTAAGCTTCGTTAAGTTTTTGAAATTTAACAGTAGCAAGTTCAGTAGGTAAATCTGTAGTATCGGGATGATAGCGTTTGCTAAGCTCTCGATAAGCACGACGGATTTCGATTACTGAAGCTGCTGGATGAAGACCTAGCAAAGAGTAGTAGGTCGGATCTTGGCGGCTTGGTGTTGCCCCATTTTGATTCACGGCCACTTTCATCACCTTGCAAACAGTTTTTCCTCATATTTTAAAACTATCTTTTTGTGGCAAGGTATGGAAATCTTAAATATATAAATATTTGTGAAGCAGAAATTTCAATTGCGAATGAATTATTTCAGTAGATCGGCGCGAGGTTTAAAAGTTTCTATTTGCTGTAACTTTTCGTAAAGTTCGCGTTCTTCGGGACTAATATTTTTAGGAGTAATTATTTGAATTTCTACGAGTTGGTTTCCACGTTTGCCTTTTTCATCAGGATAGCCTTTACCTTCTAGGCGCAATCGTTGACCAGAGCGAACTCCCGGAGGAATTGTCATTTTTACCAATCCATCTAAGGTAGGAGCTTCTACTTGTCCTCCTAAAACTGCTTCGCAGGGAGTAATTGGTACTCTTGTTTCGATATCATTGCCTTCAAGTTTAAAAATAGGATGGGGTTGTACGGTAATTTTTAGGTATAAATCGCCGCCGCTAATCCCCTGATTTCGCAATCGGATGGTTTGCCCTGTTACCATAGCTGGGGGCATATTAACTTCTAAAGATCGTCCATCTTCGAGACGAATTCTTTCTAATCCACCTTGGTAGGCTTTTTCTAGGGGTAAGGTTAGTCTTGCTTCTATATCTCGGCGACTTGGACGCGAATTTGGGGTATAAGATACTTTTGTTCTGGGAGTACGAAATGGATCGGTTCTTGAAGTACTAGTGGAACTACTTGATGTACTAGTTGTATTTTTTACGCCAAATACTTGGTCAATAAAGGTATCAAAGTTATCATATTTAGCAGGGTTAACATCCCCAGAATTGCGATCGCTTCCGCTCGAGTTCCAACCCCGACGTGAAGAAGACACTTTAGAGCTACCAAAGCCATTTTGCTTCCAGAAACGGCTAAATTGGTCGTACTGTGCGCGTTTACCTGAGTCGCTTAAGACTTCGTAAGCTTCATTTACATCTTTAAATTTTTCTTCTGCGGCTTTATTTCCAGGATTTAAATCTGGGTGATATTGTCGCGCTAGTCGCCGATAGCTTTTTTTAATTTCTTCATTGGTGGCATCTTTAGGTACTCCTAAAATCTCGTAGTAATCGCGAAAATTCTGCAAGTTTTGCATAGTAAGTTGTTTAACTTTCGATATAATATTTTATTTCTCTTAATGGTTTACGTTTAGGTTTATAATTTGATTTTGAGAAGAAAGTTTCTTTATTCCTTATATTTATTTTTTCTGTCTTGGATTTCGTGCTAATTATGAGGAAAGATTTGGTACGAAGCCAAAGTATTTCTAGCTTTTATTCTCGTGCAATATTTAAATCCCCAGAGTTAATTAAATACATTTAATTAAATAGGATTATTTACACTTAGTATATTGTGAAAGAATGAAGGGTGGGGTTTCCCCCTGAAGAAAACATTTACATTTGCTGACGAAAAGCTAATTTAAATGGTGTTATAGCCAATCGTCATCTTCATCATCCCAATTATCTTGGTAGCTGGGTTTGGAAGGTTTGCGCTCAGAATAGCCTCGATCGTAAGAAGGATAGCTATTATCCCTACTGTAGCTTCTACGATCGTCCCTACGGTATCGACCATCGGGATCGCTACCGTAGCTTCTCTGTGAATCCCTACTGTAACCCCGGTCATAATCTCTACCATAATCCCGGTCGGAATTCCTAACGCTATAGCCTTTGTCGTAATCTTTGTTGTAACCTCCCCGGTCATAATCTCTACCGTAACCCCGGTCATAATCTCTACCGTAGCTGCGATCGGAATCTCTACCGTAGCCCCTATTGTAGAAATCGTCATCTTGTTCTCGATCGCCGATAAAGATATCGCGGATGGTACCGAATAAATCGTCATCTTCGTCTTCAGCGTAATACTGACGAACTTCTCGATTTAAATCGGATAAAGCGTCTTGTAAATCGGCGTAGGCTTGGTCAATTCCTCTATCGTCATCTTCCTTTAAACTATCGCGTAAATCTCGGCAGATATTATCAATTCTTTGGCGGCGATTGCGGGCAAATTGCATGCCAAAATCGAGGGCTACATCCCGAAGCTGTCTTTCGGCTTGTAAAATTAATGCTTCTGCACGAGTACGTTTTTCAACTCTTTCTTTACGCTGTCTATCTACATCGGCAAATTTTTCCGCTTCCCGAATTGCTTGCTGAATCTCTGATTCACTTAAGTTGGAAGCACCTTGAATGGTAATACTCTGTTCTCTTCCCGTGGTTCTATCTAAGGCTGTGACCTGTAAAATGCCATTAGCATCTATATCAAAAGATACTTGTATTTGCGGTATTCCTCTAGGAGCGGGAGGAATGCCATACAGCTTGAAACGTCCCAAGGATTTGTTATCGGCTGCCATTTCTCGTTCGCCTTGTACTGCGTGAACTTCCACAGTGTTTTGGTTGTTTTCGGAAGTTGAGAAAATATCGGAACGGCGGACTGGTATTGTAGTGTTGCGAGGAATTAGCTTTTTCATCACGCCGCCGATGGTTTCCAATCCGATTGATAGGGGGGTAACATCAAGCAACAATACATCTTTAAGTTCCCCACCAAGAATACCGGCTTGAACTGCAGCACCAACAGCTACTACTTCATCGGCATTAACATTTTGATTGGGTTGTAAGCCAATCATGCCCTCGACTAATTTTTCGACAATGGGCATTCTGGTTGAACCACCTACTAGTACTACTTCTTCAATATCTCGCGGTGTCATACCAGCATCTCGCAGTGCTCGTTTTACGGGAAGTCGCAGTCTACCCAATAGATCGTCGCACATTGCTTCAAATTGGGAACGAGTCAAGCGAGTTTCTAAATGTTTTGGCCCATCTTTATCGGCGGTAATAAAAGGTAAATTAATATCGGTAACGCTAACCGCCGAAAGTTCAATTTTCGCCTTTTCCGCAGCTTCCATTAAACGTTGTAAAGCTTGGCGATCGCGTCTTAAATCTACTCCTTCATCTTCTAAGAATTTCTCGGCTAACCAATCGACGATTCGCTTGTCAAAGTCATTTCCGCCTAATTGGGTATCGCCGGATGTGGCTTTAACTTCAAATACACCATCGCCGACTTCCAAAATAGATACGTCGAAGGTGCCACCACCCAAGTCAAATACCAAAATTACTTCACTATCGGCTTTATCCAAACCATAAGCTAAAGCCGCAGCAGTTGGTTCGTTAAGAATTCGCAATACTTCCAAACCAGCGATTCTTCCGGCATCTCTGGTAGCTTGTCGCTGAGCATCATTAAAATAAGCGGGAACGGTAATAACTATACTCGTTACAGGTTCACCTAAGTATTTGCTGGCATCTTCAGCTAATTTTTTGAGAATCATTGCCGAAATCTCTTCCGGTGCAAAATCCTTATTTAAACGAGGGCATGCAATTTTAATATTGCCAAATTCGTCTTTACGAACTGTATAAGGAACTCGCTTTGATTCTGGATTTAACTCGGAATATTTGCGGCCTGTAAAACGCTTGATTGCAAAAAATGTATTCTGAGGGTTGAGGATAGTTTGTCTTCGTGCCATTTGTCCAACAACCTTTTCGCCGTCTTTGCTAAAGCCGACAACGGAGGGGGTGGTTCGCATTCCTTCTGCATTGGCAATAACCACCGGCTTGCCACCTTCCATAACGGCGACTACAGAGTTTGTTGTACCCAAGTCGATGCCTACTACCTTACCCATGCCCTACGATCCCTCCTAGTATGTCTTATAAATATATGTTTAGAAGTATTGCTTGATTTATTGTATCTTGCAGTTGAGGAATACATTGTCAACTAAATTATCAAGGATTAAGTCTAAAGTTTGAAATAATTTAATTAATCCGCTTATTAAGCCATTAATAGCGAAATAGATTTTTTTGGTCCAATAAGGTAATAAATGTACTCAAAAAAACATTTCCTAACTCGTCCTTCATCTTGTCTTTTATCCTTTATCCTTCATTGTTCCGAAGTTATCAGTGGATTTCAAGAAACAACCCGAAAGCCATCTTCAGTCTTATTGCACCAGAGCGGGATTCTTCTGCCAGCAACTGGGGGACATTTCTTTGTTCAAGAATACATTCGTGCTTTTTTTTCACAATGGGGAAGTGTGGAAATCCACACCTTTGAAGTTGGTAACAATCCCGGCGATTTTCTCTTAAATGAATTTACCTTCCCAAATCAAAACTGAAAAGAGCTATTTATCACCAATTTTAATTGCAGCTGCACAATGATGCTGTTCTGGGAATGGCTGGAGCTGATGATAATACTTCTTGAGTGGCGGTTTGATTGGAATTTGCACGAATTTTTGTTACGGAAGCGATAAAGTGTTCTATGCGACTAGTTGCTTTGGGGTTGGTTGGCACAAGGCTTATCAAAACTCTAGCGCTAGGGTTAATATTTTGTATTTGGATTTTTTGACCAGGGTTTGTTGGAGGGGGGTTGGAAGATGTAGTACAGAGTTAGAACATTTGTAGTGTCATGCACCGAGGATATTTTGCGATACGCGAAGCGTATGCGTGAGCGGCTTATCGTATTTTTTACAGCCTCGTAGCGCGGAGGAAGCGCAGCGAAAAGTGCGGTCTTGGGGGTTTCCCCCATGAGCAACTTTTCAAGACAAAGGTTCGCGGAGGTTTTTTTAAGGAGAAAAAGAGGAGGAAATGATTTTTTAAGGGTTATATTGAAAATCTCTTGATATTTTTATACCTACATAATCTTTATCAGGTGTTTTTCCAAGAATATATGTGTAATCAATATCGTATAAAGCTAAATGGTAAATTTTAGTTTGGGGGAATTTAGCTTTGAAAAATCGAGAAAGAATCTGTTCTCTTTTACGAGGTAAGTATTCATAGTAATGAGAATAATTGGTTTCTGATAAAAAATCTTGAAATTTATAAATTTTGAGTAATCCTGATTTAAGTAAAGATTGAGTAAGCGCTGATTCTTTGGTTTGAGAGACAGCACAACAAAGTTGATAAATATAGCTATAGCTGTATCCAGCAGGATAGCAAACAGCTAATTTTAAAGGAGTTAGTTCTGTTAAAATCTTTTTTGCGTTAATTTCTAAATTTAAAATGTTTTTTCTTATATTTTGATGAATCATAAATTGATAATCAGAAGCAGCAATTTGCTCGGGTAAAGTATGTCTAGTTGGTATTGTTGGTGAAATTGAAATCCAATTTTCATCAAAATTTTTACCAATCAAACCACAAACAAAGTCTTTATGGGAGTATTCATCTAACCAGTAATAATCATTAACATATCGAAGCATTTAAATTTCAATTCCCTGGATATGATAATGAT
>JBCBQE010000367.1:0-6643 GCA_039820385.1 Cyanobacteria bacterium J06635_10 | reverse complement strand
CTTCCTCCACAACTAAATGAACATTAGTTGTGGAGGAAGCGCCAAGGGTAGAATTAAAGGAATCGGATGTTGAACGTTCAAAACATTTATTGTGTTTGTCTGGGAAGACTGAAGCAGCTTTGGTTTCTTTGACTGAGGAATATCAAAGCTTCTTAAAATTAAATACCACAGCATCTTTAGAAGATATTTGTTATACAGCGAATACAGGGCGATCGCATTTTAAGTATAGATTGGCTCTAGTTGCTGAATCTAAGGAGGTTTTGGAGGAAAAATTACAAGGTTTTGATTTCGGTGATTCTACTAATAAGTTGATATCTGGTGTTGTCGAAAATAACCGTAATAAAATAGCATTTCTATTTACCGGGCAAGGTTCTCAATATGTGGGAATGGCTCGTCAACTTTACGAAACTCAACCAACGTTTCGCAAAACTTTAGATAAGTGTAATGAAATTTTACTTCCTTATTTAGAAGAATCTTTATTATCGGTAATTTATGGAGAAACTAAGGCGCTAGGGTTATTAAACGAAACGGCTTATACTCAACCGGCATTATTTGCGATCGAATATGCTTTGGCGGAGTTATGGAAGTCTTGGGGTATTGTACCGGATGCCGTTATGGGCCACAGTGTTGGTGAATATGTTGCGGCTTGTGTGGCTGGGGTATTTAGTCTGGAGAATGGATTAAAGTTAATTGCTCAGCGGGGAAGGTTAATACAGTCTTTACCGCAAGATGGCACGATGGCGGTGGTTTTTGCTTCTGTTGAGAAGGTTGCTCCTCTTTTACAAGCTTATGAAGATAAGGTTTCTATTGCTTGTATTAACGGACAAAATAATGTTGTAATTTCGGGAGTTAAGGAAACTGTTGGCGAAATACTTGAGGAGTTGAAAGGGGAGGGAATTAACGCTCAAGCTTTACAAGTTTCTCACGCTTTCCATTCTCCTTTAATGGCGAGTATTCTTGATGAATTTGAGCTCTTAGCGAATGAGGTAGAGTTTCAAAAACCTCGCATTCCTTTTGTTTCTAACGTCACTGGAGGAGTGTTTGAAGCGCGACAAATTCCCGATGCGGCTTACTGGCGAAAGCATTTAAGGGGTACGGTAAAATTTCTCGCGGGAATGGAAGCTTTATCTCAACGAGAATACGATATATTTTTAGAAATAGGACCTAGTACCACTTTATTGGGAATGGGTAAAAAATGCTTGCCAGAAAATACTTCTACTTGGTTACCTTCTTTGAAAAAGGGTAATGATGATTGGCAGCAATTACTTACTACTGCTGGTGAGTTATACGTCAAGGGAACAACAATAGATTTCGCCGCTTTCGATCGAGATTATCAACGTCAACGTCTTGTTTTACCAACTTATCCCTTCCAGCGTCAAAGATATTGGGTAGAAAAGCCACAATTAACAACCAACCACCAACAACTAACAACCAACCACCAACAACCAACAACCCCAGAATGGTTTTACAATTGGCAGTGGCATCCAGAAAGTTTGGGTGAAGCGACGGAATTTGCAACTGGAGCAATTTTAGTATTTGGCGATACGCAAAGCGTGACGCCGGAGGCGTATCGCTATGATATCGGAGAAAGGTTTTACGAGCAACTGAGCAATAATTTCACGACTTATTTTGTTAATCCTGGGGAATGTTTTACAAGGCTTGGAGATAAGCACTTTACGATTAATCCCGGAGCTTCTTACGATTATGTACAACTGATTGAAACAATTACAGCGGATGGGTTGCCAATATCAACAGTTGTTCATCTGTGGAATTACAATCAAAGACAAGTTGCAGTTGAAGATTTATTGATTGAGGAAGATACATTAAATCAAAGTTTTTGGAGTCTCCAGTGGTTAGCACAAGCTTTTGCGAAACAATATCCTGACAATAAACTAAATCTACTGCTGGTAACTCAAGGTGCTTACATTACATCTGCATCTGACACCTTAGAAAACGTACATCAATCAATGACTGGTGCTTTGGTAAGGGTATTAGCACAAGAAAATCCCACTATTCAAACCAAAGTTGTAGATATTACCCCAGAAACTTTACCCGAAGAACTTGCGGATATTGTAGATCGAGAAATTCACAGACAAGCAACGGGAGAAGGTATTGTTGCAATTCGCAATCAACAAAGATTGACTCGCAGTTTAGAAAAAATCAATATTCCGACAAATAGCGATCGCATTTCTTTATCGGCGGGTGATACTTGGTTAATTACTGGCGGCACTAGCGGTGTAGGAACGGAAATTGCTTTAGTTTTAGCTAATCAAACCAAGATTAATTTGGTGTTGACGGGAAGACATCCTTTACCACCAAAGGAAGAATGGCAATCTAGTCATCTTGATGCTGCAACTACCAAACGCATTCAAGCAATTCAACAATTGGAAAGTTTGGGAGCAAGGGTAATGTACCAAGCTGTGGATGTTACCGATTACTTGGGCATGGAAGAGTTGGTAAAAACCATTGAGTCGCGTTTTGGTAAGTTGGATGGTGTGATTCATGCAGCAGGAGTTGCTGATAACACTACATTTAAATTGTTGCAAAAGTCAGATAAGACAATTTCTAAGGTATTAGCACCAAAGGTTCAAGGAACGATTGTATTAGATAAAGTAACTCGCAATCAACCATTAAAGTATTTTGTTGTCTTATCCTCAGTTTCGGCTTCTAAAGCGGAATGGGGAACAGGTATGGCTGATTATGCTGCTGCAAATACCTTCCTTGATAGTTATGTAGTTTATCGCTCGCGCTGTGGTGCTTCAGGAAATTCTTTGGCTCTTAATTACTCTTTGTGGAGCAATCGCGGTATGGGAGCTTTACTGGGTGATTCGACTTTATTAATGGTTAAATCAAAAGGTTTGAATCCCCTACAAGCTGATGCGGCGGCGAATGCTTTTATAACGGCTTTAAGTTTAAATGGCTCTTCTGTTGTTCATATTGTTGATTTAATTGAGTCATCAACACCAGTTAAGGAAAAAGCAAGCATTCCGAGTCAAACTTTAAATATCGGTACTTTAGTTGAAGAAGTATTGGGACAATATTTGGCGATTTCGGCAGGGGAAATTGAAGGATATCAAACCTTTACTGAATTGGGTTTGGATTCGGTAGGTACTGTAGAAGTTGTACAAAGTCTTGGTAAGGCTTTGCAAACTGAGTTACTTCCTACCTTGTTGTTTGAATATCAAACCCCGGATGATTTGATTGATTATCTCCAAGAGAAGTTTGGTTATTCCATCGAAGAAAACTATAGCGCTACAGTTTCTCAAAATCCCCAAGTCGAAGAAAACTATAGCGCTACAGTTTCATCCAAGGTACAAGCACAAAACTATAGCGCTAGGGTTTCTCAAAATTTACCAGCACAAAACTATAGCGCTAGGGTTTCTCAAAATTTACAAGCAGAAGAAAACTATAGCGCTACAGTTTCTCAAAATTTATCAGCACAAAACTATAGCGCTAGGGTTTCTCAAAATTTACAAGCACAAAACTATAGCGCTAGGGTTTCTCAAAATCCCCAAGTCGAAGAAAACTATAGCGCTAGAGTTTCTCAAAATCCCCAAGTCGAAGAAAACTATAGCGCTAGAGTTTCACAACAAGACAATGTAAGGGAAGAAGACATTGCAATTATTGGTATGGCTTGTAAAATACCCGGAGCCAATAACTTAGAAGAATACTGGAATTTACTGAGTGAAGGACGTTCTGCGGTTCGCGATGTACCAGAAGATAGATGGTTCCATCAACATTATTTCTCGGAAAATAACTCAAAATCAACACCAATATCAAAACGCGGTTGTTTCGTAGATAATCCCTTTGATTTTGACCCCATGTTCTTTGGTATTTCTCCCAAAGAAGCCGTAGCCATGGATCCTCAACAACGGGTATTCTTACAACTAGCCATGCAAGCTTTACAACAAGCCGGTTATGGTGGCAGATATCGAACTAAAAATATCGGAGTCTTTGTTGGTTGCGGACAAAATACCTACATAGAACACTTCGGTAACTCCCAATACCATGAAGCCCTCACAGAACAATTCACCAACAGTACTTGGTTTAAGAACTTAAAAGAAGGCGATCGCCAAAATTTACTCAATACTCTTTCTCAAGTATTACAACCAAGTGAAATATTACCGGAATCTTCAGCAGGAAATGAAGTAAACGAACTCGCGGCTAGAGTCAGTCACTGTTTGGATTTGAAAGGCCCCAGTATGGCCGTTGTCACGGCTTGTTCCTCTTCTTTGGTAGCTTTGCATATGGCTTGTGAAAGCATCCGCTCTGGGGACAGTAAAATGGCGATCGTTGGCGGCGTGAATTTCAATCTTAGCCCCAGCCCCTTTACTTTCCTCCGCAAAGCTCAAGCTCTTTCCCCAGAGGGAACTTGTTATCCCTTCGATAAACGTGCTAACGGATTGCTTCTCGGAGAAGGTGCCGGTGCATTGATTGTCAAACCTTTGAAACAAGCTTTAGCTGATGGCGATCATGTTCACGCTGTAATTAAAGGCTCGGCAATTAATAATGACGGCCATTCACAAGGTATTACTGCTCCCAATCCTAAAGGACAATCGGAAGCCATTCGTAAAGCATACCTTAATAGTGGTGTGAATCCCGAAACTATTTCTTACGTCGAAACTCACGGCACCGGAACGCTTTTAGGAGATCCGGTTGAAGTAGAAGGAATGACAAAGGCATTCAATAGTTTCACTGATAAGAAAGGGTTCTGCGGCATTGGTTCAGTTAAATCTTCCATCGGTCATTTACTTTCCGCATCTGGGATAATTAGCTTAATTAAAGTAGTACTCGCCATGCAACATGGTGAAATACCCCAAACCTTAGGCTTTAGCGAACCTAATCCTCACATCAACTTTGGTAACACGCCTTTTTATGTAGTTGGTGACGGTAGTAAGCAATGGGTGAGAAATGAAAATCCCCTGCGTGCGGGAGTTAATGGGTTTGGATTTGGCGGCACTAACTGTCACGTAATTTTGGAAGAATCTCCTTTACATACAACTGATGTTGTCGAAACTGATTCTCCTCAACTGTTGTTATTAACTGCTCGCAATCAAGCAGCATTAGAACAAGTCGCGGCACAATTGCAAGAGCATGTTAGTAAATATCCAGAACAAGGAATTGCGAGAATATGCTTTACTCAAAATAATGCTCAAAAAGAACAAGCATTAAAAGCAGCACTTTTAGTTAGCGATCGCCAAGATTTACTCGATAAATTAGAGAAGATTGCCAATAATCAAACAACATCGGAAATATATACAGGTAAAGTAAATCCTCAACGGAAAACACCAATACATTTAGTATTTGATGAAAATGTTTCTATAACTCCTGAAGAAGTAGAGATATTAAGAACAAACTTTGAGGAATTCGATGCAGCTTGTAGAGATTGCGAACAGTATTTGGGTAGTAATTTACAATTAACCACAAAAGCATATCTCTTTACAGTTCAATATGCTTTCGGACGTTGGTTACAATCTTTACAACTTGAACCTACAAGTTTATTCGCAGAAAAAACCGGTATAATTGTTGCATCTTGTTTAACAGGTATGGTAAGCTTAGAACAAGCAGTGAAGCTGTTAGATTCGCAAGTTAAACCAAGTATTGCTCAACAACAATTATCAACTTGGACTTGTCCATTAGTTACTCCAGAAGGAATCTTTAGACAGCATCAACAAATTACTGCAAGTCAATTACTCAACTGCATACAAAATCCTCGTTCATTGAATGTCGAAAACATTCAAAAAGTAATCGGCAAACAAGGAGTTTATTTACACTTAGGAAATAACTTATCCTTACAACAGCAAATTACCTCCCTAGATGTTAGCGGCACTTGGATAAATCTAGATAAAGAGCAAGCAATAAGCAACAGTTTGTTAACAACCTTAGCAAAACTTTATGCCGCAGGAGTTAGATTTAACAGTCAAAACTTGTTCTCACAAGGCTTACGTCGAGTAGTATTACCAACTTATCCCTTCCAGGAGAAAACTTACAGAATCGAAGTTAAAACTACTCCAGTTGAGCAAGAAAAAACTTCCACACTATTACCAATCGAAAAACTACCATCACTTTCACCACAACAACGTCATTCAAGCCATGTAAAATTAAGCGAAGATTTCAAGATTGAGCAAGAGAATA
This sequence comes from Cyanobacteria bacterium J06635_10, assembly GCA_039820385.1. Lineage (GTDB taxonomy): Bacteria > Cyanobacteriota > Cyanobacteriia > Cyanobacteriales > Nostocaceae > Rivularia. Next base: position 508 of record JBCBQE010000367.1, on the reverse strand, counting down.
CAAAGCTTTTACCAATTGAGAAGCCAACTCCACTTACAGTTGAACAACGTCAACAAAGTTACTTGGCTTTATCTGCAGAATTGGGAAAAGTTGGTAAATAAAAAAAATATATCGGGTGTGTATGCATAAGCTGGTACACACCAAATCCTATAAATAAATAGTGGGTTACTCCTTTTGTATCGGGATTATATATTTTAAACGCAAAGTTACGCGAAGGGAAGCGCGGAGTTACGCAGAGTTTTTATTGAGTAATTCTGAGAGAGACACGAAAGTGTTGATGAAAAATTTCAAAGTAAACTAATCGTAAAAAAAAAGAGGAAAAATCATGACTACCACAACTTTACAACAACAAATCTTTTCTGTAGTTTCTCAAATTACTGGACACGATATCGAAGATTTAGAAGCGGATATGTATTTGGAAGGGGATTTGGGATTAGATTCTATCAAAATTATGGAGTTTCTCAATGGATTAGTTCAAATCATCCCCGAAGAGCAACAACCATTGTTT
>JBCBQE010000366.1:0-6668 GCA_039820385.1 Cyanobacteria bacterium J06635_10 | reverse complement strand
GAGCATATGATTCTCTAACAGCATTTTGACCTCCTATAATTTCTCACTTTCAGTTAATGCTTGAAAAAAATCGACTTCGTTTTGGGGGGAGGGAAACCTGACTCCACGCTTAAGAGTCTTGATTTTTCCGTGGTGATTGATTGTTTCTGAGATAATTTCTATGTAATGTTACTCAGTTACCTAAGCCATCTTGACATGTTGCAAAATTGTTGTAAATTCCAATAATATGCACATTAGGTGTGCGATTTTGCTAAGCTAGCCAAGCTGGATAATTGGAATGAGATTAGAACGGCTTATCAGGTCACGCTTTTAGGAACCGTCAGCGCTTGGCATGATGCAAAATTTTTCTCCATTCCATTAATATGTACACCAGATGTGGGATTTTGCTTTCGGTGAATTAATGGATAATTGGAATGAGATTAGAACGGCTTATCAGGTCGCACGTTTAGGAACCGTCAGCGCTGCTGCCGAAGTCTTGCGTATTCACCGAGCGACGGTTATTCGCCACATCGATACTTTAGAAGATGTTTTAGGAGCAAAGATTTTTCTGCGCCATTCACGCGGATATACCCCTACAGAATTAGGTCTGGAATTAATGCGTATGGCCCGAGCGGCAGATGCACAATTTAGTCGGCTTGTAGAAATCGCAGCAGCAGACAATAAAGGACTCTGTGGTGAATTTATCTTGACATCTTTGTATATACTTGCGCCAATGTTGATCCCAATACTGAAGGACTTTCAGGCTCAATATCCAAATATTTATGTTCGTTATCTGACCAGTGAGAAGCTTTTTCGACTAGAATACGGTGAAGCTCATGTTGCTATACGCACAGGTCCTAAGCCTGAGATCGGAGATCATATTGTACAGCCATTTACCACAACAAATATGGGACTCTACGCCAGTGTAGATTACGTTTCGCGTAAAGGCATTCCACAAGCTTCTGATGATTTTGCACAACACTATTTTGTGGGGTTTGACAATCTTAATTATGGACCACCATTTAACATAAATACCTGGATGCGAGAAAATATCCCCGAGAAGAATATTATTTTTCGGAGTACCGATGTCACCGTCTTGGAAACTGCAATACTATCGGGAATTGGTATTGGGTTTTTTCCAGTTGAAAAAGCTAGTCAGCATCCTGAACTGATTGAAATCTCGCCCCATAAACACCGATGGGATATACCGTTGTGGATAATAACCCATGTCGATTTACGTCAGACAGCTAAAGTGAAGGCATTTCTCACATTTTTGCTCAAAGATACTAATGAAAAAGACCAGTGTTCGTAGTTCACGTAAAGAACATATGCCAGAATAGGGATCTAGAGTCAAATAATCAAGGAAAAAATGTCCTCAGTAATTTATTGCGGGAGGAAAATCAAGCCTTGGTTATGTAGTTAAAAAGAACCGATATCCAAATCATCTTAAATCCTGTTAGGGTATGGACTTTAAATCATTAGAATCTAAACTAAACTCCGAAGTTGATCGTATAGGAATATGGTGGTTAATTGGGGCTGCTGCAGCTACGATTTTACTATGGCAAGTACAATACGGAGACTATATTTTATACCCATTTTCTATACTGGCTACTTGGTTTCATGAAATGGGCCACGGTTTAGCAGCCATACTATTAGGAGGAAACTTTCAACAACTGCAAATTTCTGCTGATGGTTCTGGGTTTGCAATTCATAGTGGTAGATTATTTTTAGGACCAATTGGTCGCGCTTTAGTCGCTGCTGCTGGGCCGATGGGACCACCCATTGCAGGTGCTATATTAATTTTGGCATCTCGCAATTTCAAGACAGCTAGCATAAGTTTAAAAATACTGGGCGGATTTCTTCTGTTCTCAGTATTAATATGGGTACGTTCAATTTTTGGAATAATTGCAATTCTCACATTAGGATTAATTATCCTCCTTATCGGTTTGAAAGCAAGTCGTTGGTTTCAGGGATTTAGCATTCAATTTCTTGGTGTCCAAGCTTGTATAAGTACATACCATCAACTTGATTATTTATTTACTCCTACAGCTGGCCCTTTAGGACTTTCTGATACAGGACAAATACAGCGACAATTATTTTTACCTTACTGGTTTTGGGGTGGAGTAATGGCGATCGCTTCTCTTCTCATTCTCGTACAAAGTTTACGAATCGCCTATAAACAGTGAACAGTGAACAGTGAACAGTGAACAATGAACAACTAACAACTAACAACTAATAACTAATAACTACAGCTACCTTCCTAATAACTGATTTACCCAAATGGTTGTCCCCACAGTTTCCAATTTTCTTTGTTAAATGGGGATTTCCATTTTTTTATCAGTTCTAGTTCTAACTTTTGACGGGGTGTAGTTGAATGGGGTGCATCCCACCAAAAGGCAATGTTAACTGCTGTTTTCAAACCGTATTGATAATGTAAGTCCTGATACTTTTCAATGTATCGCTTACAATCATGTATTCCTTTCCACCTGTGATTAGATTTACAGGTTTCACCAACATACAATAGTAAATTTGCAGCCATATCTATCACAAAGTAAAGACAAGCTTGACCGGGACTATCGGCTGGTAATCTATAAAATGACAGCGAACAGGGTTTAAGTTGAAACGGATCTATTATATCCGGATCGACGTGTGCTTCTGACATTTCAAATAAAGCGACTTGCAGCACTGGTTCACTTGTTCTCACTTGTTGTTGATGGGCGGATATTTGCTTTTTCCACTTTTTTAAAGCTTTCACATCCATCAACAACACGGGAGTTTTACTAACCGTTGCTCCCTCAATTTCCGACGCTGAGAACAAATCAAGTTGATTTGTTTTCATTCACATTCCCACAGAACGCAACTTGGGAATGCTATCACTATTTTGTGATTTATTAGACATCAAATGAGTCTAAATTTTTACATTCCTCAGAGAATATTAATTTAAGAGGATTTTGCTAAAAATCATTATTTTGAACCCCAGCGGAAATTTCAGAAAATGCTTGGAGAAAAAACAAAAATCCCGGGTTACTGGTGGTAATAATGCAACTCGAATCGCAGTTTGGTTATGGGTTTTACCAGGATTGAAATTAAGCGCAATCACCCAAAAAATGTGCGGAGGAGAGTATCTCGGGAATCAGTTTGACGCAGAAAAGGAATCTGGACGATCGATACGACTGATCCGAGCTAGAATAGCAGCCAAAGCAGTCAAATTGCTGTTTAAAAAGCTAGTGAAAAAATATGCTGGGAGTTAGAGTCAATACAATGAAATTTCTACTCGGTGCGTTAATTGCTACTTTAGGGTTGTTACCAATGACAGCACAAGCACAACAGAAATCCTTTGATACTCAAGTTGCAGCAATGGTAGAAGCATTGCGATTGGCTGCACCAAAAACTGGTTCTCAAAATGACGGATATTACAGTGACTGGCAGGTTAAACCAGAAACTTTGAGGGGTTGGTCAAAATTTTGTTTGAAAAAAGAAGTTTCGCCAGCAGAGTTTGAAAGCAATGCTCAATTAGCCCGTGAAATAATTACTTGTATTATGGAACGAGAGTTAAAAGGACAATTGGAAGCTACTAATAATGAAACAGAGGCTGTGCTCGCTACTGCTTGTTGGTGGATGACTGGTAAGTACAAAGGCTGCGATAGCGGTTTTACTGCAGATTATGTGAAAAAAGTTTTGGGCTATTATCAAAAACCAAAACAAAGTACCTAAACAGCCGCAAGATAATGTAATGTTTTAATTTCTTTTCTTAAAAAGTGGGATTCATTGATATACAGATATTAAAGCAGGGATTTTTTATCTTCTCTGCTTTTTCTTTTTTTGATCCTTAAATAATCAAGGTTAAAGATAACAACGGTAATTATACTATTATATTTTTTGAAATAATTCATATAATGACAATATTCTTGTATAAAGATAGCAAATTGTATCTTTATTTATCATTATCAATAATAAATATCTTCCATGTCTAATCCTGTAAATAAAAAGAGCTTATTAAAATATCGGATAGCGCTACTAGTGAGCATGATAATTATCATTCCTTTGGGTTATATAGTCAGATTTTCTCAAGGATTAAATCCAGCATGGTTACACGATGCTTTAGGAAGCGTTGCCTACGAGATATTTTGGGTATTATTATTTGCTTTCCTTTTACCTAAAGTTTCGCCGTTGCGGATTGCGATCGCAGTTTGTATTGCAACTTGCGCCATCGAATTTCTACAATTATGGAAACCGCCATTTTTACAAGCAGCTCGTTCAACTTTACCCGGTAGACTTGTTTTAGGAAATAGTTTTACTTGGACAGATTTTCCTGTCTACTTCATTGGTAGTTTTCTGGGATGGTTATTGTTACGCTCAACCAAAAGTTATTTTATCAAAAAACCTAATGCGTAAAAAACATCTTTATCCCCCTCCCGCGGGGTGGGGTTTTCCACCTACTTTCTGTGCCCTGAGTATCTTGCAAAATTAGCGTACGCTGTAGTCAGATAGGTAATGTCAAGGGTTCCCAATATAATTTTTTTCTCCTTAAAAAAAATTTGGCAGGGTGCCTCTGTGCATAATTCCCTATCCGTTGGGGGTGTGAGCGGATGAATGAGATACATAATTTAAAAAGTCTCTCTTACCAGAAAAGGATTCAATCGAGAAGCGCTATATTTTGTGGTTGAGGAAATTTGATCGTGCGAAAACTATATTTTTTACTTCCTGGGACAGATGGTCAATTTGCTTGTGGTGGTTTATGGGCAGAATTAAAAACGCTAAATCTTGCTAAAGAAATATGTGATGCTGAGGTAGTAACTTACCGTCAAAGAGAGAAAGACAAGCTTTTTTTAGATGATGTACTGCTTTCTCAAAATTTAGGGGAAGTCATATTTGTAATTAGCTGGGGATTTGATGTGGCAAAACTTGCTCCCCGCCTCAAATCTTATAACGTTGTTTATCACGCCCATAGTGCTGGTTACGGTTTTAAACTTCCATCGAGTATTCCGATTATTACCGTTAGTCGCAACACCTTGGGTTATTGGGGACAATTATCACCTCATGCACTCATTTATTACTTACCCAATCAAATCAGCGATGAATTCAATAATCAAAATCTGCAACGAGATATTGACGTTTTAGTCTTAGCTCGGAAATCTTCTGAATATTTAATGCAAGATTTAATTCCAGCATTACAGCAAAAATCTAAATTAGAGTTAGTTGATTATTATATAGAAGATATCGCAGCGCTATTTAATCGAGCCAAAATTTATATTTATGATTCCGCCGAATACTGGGCACAGCAGCGGGTAACTGAAGGATTTGGTTTACAACCGATGGAAGCTGCTGCTTGCGGTTGTCGGGTTTTTTCTAGCCTCAATGGCGGACTTTCTGATTATTTAGATCCGGGATTCAATTGTGATAAAATTGCTGTTTATTCTAAAGAATACGATATACAACGTATTCTCAAAGTACTGCAAAATTGGTCCCCTTTAACTTTACCTGAAAGCTTTTTTCAAGAATACCGCCGCGAACATATTATCCAACGTTTGCAGGTAATTTTAGATGAATTAAACGAATTCTTTGACCACAAACAGAATCATACCTCAAACATTAAACCTTTAACCACGATTCGTCTAGCAAAATTATCTACCCAAAGAATATTCAATAAGGTCAAAAAGAAGTATATTCAGTAACAATAAACCTTAGAAGAACCTTCATTGGAGTAAATTTAATGAGTCGTAAGTTGTTGGTAACGGGTGGTGCAGGGTTTATTGGTTCTAATTTTGTGCATCATTGGTGTGAGAATTATCCGGATGACAAGGTAGTGGTTTTGGATGCCCTTACCTATGCGGGGAATCGCGTTAATAATCGTTCCTTAGAAGGAAGCGATCATTTTCGGTTTGTTGAAGGTGATATTTGTGATGCTTCCTTAATTAAGGAACTTTTGTCAGCGGAAAAAATAGATATCATCGCTCATTTTGCTGCTGAGTCTCATGTAGACAGATCAATTTTAGGTCCCGGTGCTTTCGTTCAAACCAACGTTGTTGGAACTTATACGCTTTTAGAAGCTTTTCGTCAATATTGGTTAGCTGAAAATCAACCCGAACATTATCGTTTTCTACACGTTTCAACTGACGAAGTTTATGGTAGCTTAAATCTAAATGACCCACCTTTTACTGAAACTACAGCTTATGCTCCTAACAGCCCCTATTCAGCATCTAAAGCTGGTAGCGATCATTTAGTTAGAGCTTATTATCATACTTACGAACTACCCACAATTATTACCAACTGTTCCAATAATTATGGTCCCTATCAATTCCCAGAAAAATTAATTCCCTTAATGTGTATTAACACTTTATTAGGTAAACAATTGCCGGTTTATGGTGACGGAAAAAACGTACGAGATTGGCTTTATGTCGGCGATCATTGTAGTGCTTTAGATATTGTTATAAACTCCGGTTTACCTGGAGAAACTTACAACATTGGTGGCAATAACGAAGTTGAAAATATTAACCTCGTAAATATGTTGTGCCAATTGATGGATAAATTCGCACCTAATTTACCAGTAAATCCTTCATCAGAATTAATTACCTTTGTCAAAGATAGAGTAGGACACGATCGCAGATATGCAATTGATGCCACTAAAATTAAAACTCATTTGGGTTGGACACCTTCAGTAACAGTTGAAGAAGGTTTGCGTTTAACCG
>JBCBQE010000365.1:0-6696 GCA_039820385.1 Cyanobacteria bacterium J06635_10 | reverse complement strand
ACTATCATCCGACGATTAGAAAATTAAAACTTGAAGGGGGATGATAGTTAAACCATCTCTTACCGGCAGTAGTACTTGTTCGACACGTTTATCTGCCGCGACAGTACTGTTAAATTCGGCGATCGCTTTTCCGTTAGCGGTACGCTCTGCTTCACTCAGATAAGGCTGTCCTTGAAGTAATGTATTATCAACGCAGATAAACCCGGATGGGGCTAACAAGTTTTTCTCTAAGAGGGTATTAAAGTATTCTACGTACCCTGCTTTATCTGCATCAATAAACACGAAGTCAAATGACTCTCCTTTTTCTGCGAGTTTATCCAAAGTATCCATTGCTGGTCCTATTTCAACTTGGATTTTCTCGCCGTGAGCAGATTCAGAGAAAGCAATATTTCCGAACTCTGCTGTATAAGGGTCAACTTCACAGGCAATCAATTTTCCATCTGCGGGTAATGCTTCTGCCATAGCTAAGGCTGAATAGCCCGTAAACATACCGATTTCCAGTACTCGCTTGGCTTTTGTCATATAGATGAACATTTTCAATGTTTGTCCTTCTATATGACCGGAAAGCATTTCCTGTTCTAAGGGGATGACAGTTTCGCCGCCCTTAAAGCGGTTGCTCCAATGTTCGCGTGCTGTCTTATCTGCAAGAGCTTTTAAGCCTGCCGATTCACAGGTAGTACATTCTGCTAGATAAGGGTCTAAATCTGATGCTAAACGGGAAGCAAAGTGCAGCTTTTGTTTGATTGGTGCTGGCAATGTTTCCTTATCCAATTCTTTCACTATAGCTTCTAGTTCTTGCGCCAATATTCCCAAAGGCGTAACAGGTCTAGCCACTGGTTTCTCAACAACACCAGTCATTATTTTTCACTCCCTACAAGTTTCACTTCGGATTCTGCGTAAACTGGGTAAACGTCTACACCATCGCCACCACGAAGGAATTTCTTGCAAATCTGCTTGTGTTCTGCTACAGCTTCAGCTAATTCTTCACGAGTCAAATCATTGACAAAGAAACATTCGCCAATTGGTTTAGGCATTGCAGCTCTTTGTTTACCATCTCTTGTCAGAGAAATAGATTCTGTCGCACGCCATAGAAGATCTTCTTCCAATAGGGGATGATCGAGAGAAAGTCCAATTCGGTTCATTGTACCTAAGATACGGTCTCTATCTTCAGCATTGATATAGCCTCTTCTTTCGGCAATTGTTGCAGATAGAGCCATATCGATATTGACTGCATGACCGTGGAAAATAGGTACGCGGGGTGCTAATTCTAAGGTGGGACTCCAGCTATGACCGTAAGCAATAACTCTATCAAGATCTAACTCATGCAGGTTGGGTACTTCGTACTCCAACATTTTCTTGATGGCTTTGTAAGTCACGGTACGTGAGACTTCTTTAATTTCTTCTGTCGCATCAATGTTACCGAAGTGAGTGCGAAGCAATTCTTCGCCATATTTTTCAAGTAATTCAAATACTTCTTGATGACCGACTACCGCAATTTTGATCAATTCTGCCATACCATTGCGGACTTGGGGGGTAGGCAAGGTTCCCAAGAAGGAGAAATCAAGAAGTACTTTGGAGGAAGCATGGTAAGCACCAAGGCGATTTTTCAGTTTTTTATGGTTTACCGCTACCTTAATGGCAACACTAGCATCGATTAAACCAATCAAAGTAGTAGGGATGCGGATATAGTTACTGCTACGACGGTAAGCAGAACAAGCAAAACCTGCTACATCAGTTACCAAGCCACCACCGATAACCAAAACAGGCTCTTTACGAACTAGTTTGAAGTCAGCAAATGCGTCTACAATCTTCTCGAAAGTTTGGATTGTTTTATTAGGCTCGGTAATAGTTATGGGAAAAGCAGTTAAGTCAATATTGTAATGCTCAAAGTACTGCTTCATTTTATTGCTGTAGTGCTTGTAGACATTAGAATCTACAACAGCTAAGCAGCGTCCAAATTTTTCATAAGACTCTGCTAACTCTTTATTCTCTATGTCGAAAACTCCATCAACATAGATAAGACTATAATCAATCTTTTCGTAAGCTTCTACATGAAAAGCGGATTCAGTTGCTTCTAACTTTGACTGAACAATACTCATGGTTTTTGACCTTTTAGTGATAAAAAATTTGTACTTGTAAATGTGCGTTCAATTATCTCAGAACTTACGCAATTGTCTAGTGGGAACTGGTTGGTGCGTGATACAAAGCCATTATATTACCTTTATCTATCTCAATCGATAGATGATGCAGAGATTTATCTGTCAAATAAAGCTCACTCAAAGCTATTTACTTTGATGGAAAGTGAGACTGCATCAATCACGAACGTCGGCGGTATCGTGTCTACAGGCGTAGAGATGCTCGCCCGAATGGTCACCTTAAAAAGCAGACCTTAAAACAAGTTAATGAGACATAACCCATCAATAATGAGTTACAATTTCCGTCGAAAAATTGGCGGAATTTAAAACAAATTAACTCATAATGTATCTGGTATCTACAGAATAACTAAATCTGTCCATTTTTTTAAGGCTTACCATCAAATGCAGTTAGAAATCTATAGGCTATTGCATACTATTTAAGTTTTATATGCCTCAAGTCTACGCCGATCAAAAAGATAGCGCATTAACTGATTTAAGCCAAGCAGAAAATGTTTTGAATATCTACCAATTTTCAAGACTTCTAAACATGGTACAGGACAACTACATAGCGCTCCTCTAGGTTTCACCGTGCGTTGGTAACTATAATTACGGGGAAAAAGGCTTGTGTGACTTTGATACTCGATTATGAGTCAGAAAGTCAAACGGTTTTAGTTAACCGTTCAAATAGACAAATAAATAGACCACATTACTACAGTACCATTCGATGAACACTACTAGCTAACAAAATTTCCCTTTCCTTCAAAGATATGAAAGGTAATTTCTATATCTAGTCTGGCAGAAATTTAAACTAACTCAAGTGAAGAAGCTTGGCTTCCACTTACTTGAATTACATAATTCAATATCCGCCTTTACCATTGCAAAGTTGCCAAATGCATCTAAATTCTGGAAACTACATTTTGCCACTGTTAAAATCTAACACCCTCTTTCACCTCTATTGACTCAACTATCTTCATTTAAAGTAGCAAAGGTTAGAGATTAGAATCTATGAATTCACGTCTCTTTGAAAAATATAACTTTAACTTACACCAATTTACTTAATCCTCCGAAGTTGTCTGCTTCAAATAGCGGAGAACTTTTACCGTAGCGAAAAATTCCTCTCGGTAGTCTCCAGGCTTATGCTTGAGATTGCAGCCTAGATTTACATTCAAGGAAGGGTCTGATGAATTGTTGATTATCGCAGACTTGGACATTCCTTTACAACCTTCAAGTTGAACATTAACAGAAGTTATCTCAAATGCTTGGATTAACCAGACCAAAAAATATAGCCCCTATGATAGTGCTTGATTGGATGATACTAGCTACTGGTTAAACAAACAAGAGCAAAAGTCGCTGTTAAACAAATTGATAGCTACAGAGACAGGGGAACTGAACTATGACGATAACTAGCTTATACTGAAGCCGCATCATTAAGTTCTATACAGTTCTCTGGCTGCAAGCAATACTTGATATTCTATATCATTCCGTAATATGAAGGAACAATACCAGACGTTAAAGTAGACCCCGGAGATAGAAAGATTTGTCAAGATCGGTTAGTTGTTAACTTATGTTGATAATTTTTACTGTATCAAAAATTTGAAGAAAAAAAATTTTTTTGAAAAAAAATTTAATTTTTCAACTACCTGCTTAGGAATAACTATATTTGACATTTTCAACCATCTAAAGTATACATTATATCAAACTTTAGACTGATTCTTCGATCAAATTGGGATAATTAGGTCCGTTGATAAACTTTTATCTGATTTGCAGTGTCATATATTGCGTCTCAACGAAAAACCAGCTTTACGACCAATGGAGAACCCTAAGAATTATGTATTTACATAAATAAACCGCATTTCTGAGGGCAAATCTATAATCATACATTTCGGTTAGGGATCAAACATTTTTTTCAGATTGGTTCCCATGGAAAATGTAGAAAAAACAACTTGCTATTACCAATCGTTTATCCGAATTCTTGCTGAATCTATCGAATTAATTTCTCAAAAATTAAATAGGTAATTTTAATAAAATTAAGTGTTTTTTCGCTTTATTGGCTAAAAATAAACAGTTTTACTGATAAATAATTATGTTCCTAGTAGCGCAATATTTGTGAAAAAACATCTTTGGTGAAGACGGCATTAATGCAAACTTTATTACAAGTGCCGGTTCTAACTTGATATAGGAATCCGGTTTGATTAATGTCCGCGCAGCGTGGCGAAGCCATAATTATTCGTTGAGGTAGGAAATAGGGAAAAAACTGTAGGTCGATTTTATACCGGAAGGTAGTTGTGCGTTCCCGTAGTGTGCCTGCAAGAACCGCTCAAAAATCAGATTTTATCTGCTTAAAGTTGTTTAGACTTATTCTGAAGCCACTTGCTATGTCCGAGTGAAGTACCCCAACCTGCTTCGCTATCCATCCCCACCGTATTAAACGGAGGGGAATTCCGCGGGTTTTGTAAAAAAAAAGACAGGTAGAGTACCTGTCCCAAAAAAAATGATTTGACTTGACGATCGCCAGTATTAGAAATTCATTTCAGCGGCTTGAACTTTCTCTACCTGTTTCTTCTTGAGTACAAGCATTATTTGAGCCATCATTACAAGGGCTATAAAGGCGATCAAACCTCTAACTCTACCTGCGCTTTGCAGTACTATTTCTGTATCGTGCTGACCAAAACCGCCCACATTGGGGTTATTGGTTAAAGCGTCACCTGCTGCGACTTCTTGCCCTTCGGAAACAATCAATTCTGGACCAGCTGGAATCGAAGTTGTAACGGTTTCTCCTTCTGCTGTTTGAACGTCTACAGCATATCCTACTCCACCATAGTCATCTTCTTTTTCGGAAATTTTGGTGATTTTACCAGCCGCAGAAGTGGTGAAAACGTTATTATTGCTATTTTCCCCAGTGGGGTAAACTTGTCCGCGTCCTCGGTTTGCACCAAGGTGAACTGCGTATTTACCGAAGTTAATATTTTTATCAGTTGCGGGGTCAGGAGAAAGAAGTGGGAAAACGATTTCTTGATATTCTTCCCCAGGAAGAGGACCAACTAAATATATATTATCTTGTCCTTCACCGTAGGGTTGGAAGTAAACACTTCCGACTTCTTCTTTTAACTCTTCGGGGATGCGGTCCTCAGGAGCTAGTTTAAAGCCCTCGGGTAACATTAATACTGCACCAACATTTAATCCGACTTTGGAACCACCAGCAGCTACTTGCTGAACGCTAGTATCGTAAGGAATCTTAACTACCGCTTTAAATACGGTATCTGGTAAAACCGACTGAGGAACTTCTACATCAGCAGGTTTGGCCGCCAAGTGACAATTGGCACATACAATCCTTCCTGTAGGTTCTCGGGGAGTTTCCGGATAGCTTGCTTGTGCCCAGAAAGGATAAGCAGCTGCTGCTTGGGGAAGTGCTAAATCGCTGGTGAAGAAAAATGCCACCGTGGCGATCGCCACTAGTAATGTCTTGGAAATCGCTTTAAAGGCTTGATTCAGCCTGGTTGTACAAGTATTTCTCATCTCTTCGTCGGAATTTGGTTATTAGTTATTAGTCATTAGTCATTAGTTCTTTTAAAAGAAGAATGACCCAGCGCATGAAACTGAGTGACAGCAAACAGACAGCAGTTATCACCTTATGACGTTGGTAGTTAAAGTCACGCCATCTCTCACTTACCTTGTGGGTAAGCACGATTTAGAAACTCCTCCTGGCAATCCGCCGAATCTTAACAGAAGCTCTATTTATGACTAGGCATGCTTCAAAATTAAGTATAATTACTTGATTTAGAATTGACTAATTTTGCCAACGTAAGCTATTAAAACTGATAACTGATAACTGATTTAAGCCCACCAAGGTTCTTCGTCGGTACGGAAGTCAGTTTCAGTCCAAGGAGTGATCACCATTTGGTCATCTTGTACTGCTACATGACTCAGTGCTAAAGACAATGGCGCGGGGCCTCGAACTACTTTACCTGTAGCGTCATACTGGGAACCATGACAAGGACACTTAAACTTGTTTTCAGCAATATTCCAAGGTACAACACAACCCAAGTGAGTACAGATAGCATTGATTCCATAATTTTGAATCGTTTCGCTACCTTCTACCACAATATATGTAGGATCTCCCTTTAGTCCCTGCACCAAAGTGCGATCGCCTACGTTGTGTTTACCTAAAAACTCAGAAACGCTGACAGTATCGCCTAATTCGTCTTTAGCTGTAGTACCGCCACCTGCACCACCACTCGAAGGCGGAATAAAATACTTGACAACGGGATACAATACTCCCAAAGCGACTCCGGTAACAGTTCCGAAAGTCAGAAGGTTCATGAATTGACGACGACCCATATCGGGTACGTCCATTGATTCAGAAAATTGAGCCATAATCTACGCGTTCAAGGTTGATTTTGTTAACTTTTTTGACTTGAGTTCTGTTAATAGCAAACTCTAGTCTAGTATGCCCATGCCCTATATAAATGCCAGATTATCTCTTCCAAGATTTGTCTAGCATCCTTTCTTTTAGCATTACATTTCTTTATATTCCTATCATACTGGAGTTACGGAACTTCAC
>JBCBQE010000364.1:0-6711 GCA_039820385.1 Cyanobacteria bacterium J06635_10 | reverse complement strand
CGCGTAAATCCTGCCATACATTTACCCGTGTAACAACATCTTCAGGATTTGCGCGATTTAAGTGTTTTTAATGGCGATAAAAAAAGAAGTATTCAAGTTAATAATGATGAGCCAAAACCAATTATTGAAGCTACTGGTTGGGTTGTTGATAAACAAGGTAATATTGAATTTGTTGCCGATACTAGTGATATCTTGAGTCAAGATAATTGGCAAAAAATGAGTAATTGTAAAGGAGAAGTAGTTAATAGTTGAGGTGAAAAAAAATTGGGAATTTGATTAATTCAGATCAATTAAATAAGATTACAGCTAAGTTGTTGGATCGGAATTTGAATCTGAAATTCTGTACCTTTACCTACTGATGAAAAACAATTGAGCTTACCCTGATGTTGTTTGCAAACAATTTGATAGCTAATTGCTAATCCCATCCCAGTTCCTTTGCCAACTGGTTTTGTGGTAAAAAATGGATTAAATATTTGTGCTTGAGTGGATTCGGGAATACCAACTCCATTATCTGCGATTGCTATTTCTATCCAATTAGAATCAATCGTTGATGTGCGAATTGTAATTTGTGGAGTAATTTGTTTATTTTCTAATTCTTCTAATGCATCAATGGCATTAGTCAAGAGATTGATCAAAACTTGATTTAATTGTCCCGCATAACATTCAATATTTGGCAGCACTCCATAATCTTTGATGATTAGAATTTCTGAACGAGTTAAGGTTGCTTTCAAACGATGTTGTAAGATTAATATCGTACTGTCAATTCCTTGATGAATATCAACTACTTTTAATTCAGCTTCATCCAGACGGGAAAAATTGCGTAATGACAAAACTATTGTGCGAATACGCTCTGTTCCCATCTTCATAGAGCTTAGTATTTTCTGTAAATCTTCTTGTAAGAAATCTAATTCTATATCATTTTCTAGATTTTGAATTTCGCTTGGTGGATTAGGAAAATGGTGGCGATAAAGCTCTATTAATTCCAACATTTCTTCGCTATACTGTTGCAAATAGCTGATATTCCCATGAATAAAATTAGCTGGATTATTTATTTCATGAGCCACACCAGCCACCATTTGTCCCAAAGCTGACATTTTTTCGCTTTGCAGCATTTGTGCTTGCATCTTTTGTAAATTCTGTAAGGTAATTTCTAATTCTTCGCTTCTACCTTTTAAAGCTGACTGAGAATCTTCCAATTCACTAATTACCTTTTTTAGCAAAAATTCCTTAGCTGTGATATCTGTTTCTAGTTGCTTGCGTTCATTTTCACAGCGTTGGAGTTTCTTTTGCAGAATGCGGTTTGCTTTTTCTAATTCTCGATTTCTCTCCAAATCATTGTTACTATTCATAACTAGACTTCATTTTCTCCAATCAGGAGTGTCACAAATGTTTTATTATGAAATCGAGTTTTTCCTTCAGTAGTTAAAGGAGCAATTTCACCATAGGCATAAAATCCACAATAAGGTATTGTTTGAGGTAAATTGTTTTTAACAAGCTGGTATTCTTCGCTAGTTAGTGTTCCGAGAATTCGCCGACGAGCTGCACAAGAAATTAATAAACCTGCGGCTGGATTTTTACCAGGAAAACGAGTTAGAGCTTGTTTGAGAGATGTTTCGGAAGCTTGTAAAATATTTTCCCGCGATGCATCGGTAATTTGAACATTTGCTCCTTCAGGAATATCTGAGAAGAAAGTCACGCTTCCAGACTCGATATCATAACCATTTGGCGCTCGCATATAAAAGCGATCGCCATCTTCAAAGACAGCCAGTGCATGAATCGCATAGTTAGCAGTAAACTTCTCTGCTCCGAGATAATACTGATAAAAATCAAGAGCGCGTTGTCCATCGATTTCATAAACCACGTTACCATTTACTTTGGTGACACAACTGCGCTTACCAATAGGAATCCAACCGCTAGCAACTCCATAAGAAAATTTTAAATCACCACAAAACAATAGTACTGGTACACCATCGCTAACAACTTCATTTTGAAAAAATTGATATGTTTGAGAAAACACATAGTCATCAGCAGCCATTCCGCCAATAATGGGAATTTGTTCTCCCAAACTTTTCTTTAAACCTTTTAATATCAGAATTGCATTACTAGTTAAACTATCTGGGAAAGTTAGACATAATTGAGGTGGAGCTTCACTCTTGGCTTTTGCCATCTCCACAGCTTGCTGAGCGATAGTTATAGGGTTTTTTGACACTTCCCTTCCCAATCCCGCTCGAATTTCTACCTCATCTGAAGCAAACAGCATCAAAGTCAGAGAATCTTGTTGAAACCCCATAGATGAAGAAACTTCTCCATTTGTTGTTCCACCAATCAATTCAATCTCACCGAATGCATCTTGAATCTGCTGTACAATGATTGCATGGTCAAAATCGATCGCCGTAAACAAAACACCCGCTTGAGGTACTTCTCCATCCAATAACTGTTTACATTCACCAATGGCTTCGACAATCGCATATGCTGAATCAGGATCGATACTGTGCCCAATTGCAACTCGAAACATTTCTTGTCTCCCATTAAACTCAAATATCTCCAGTGTTTCTTCAAGTAGAGGCTTGAGTTAGAAACAACCAGATATTGCATATTTATTGTTCCCAGGAAATACAATCAACTATCGATCTACCAAGTTTTTATCGAATAATTTTGCTTTTTCGGTTCCTTCGTTTGCAAGAGCTAATTAATTTATTAAAATCATTGAAAAGAAATATTTTCAACCACAATCCCTGATGAGACGTAGCATTGCTACGTCTCTACATTATTAATGATTTACAATTTACCAGTAAATACTTTTTCAGCAGGCCCAGTCATATAAACTCTTTGGTCAATTTCCGACCATTCTATCAATAAAGGTCCTCCGGGAAGTTCAACAGTAGCTGTTCGATCGCATTTTCCTGTCAATACACCAGCAACCAAGGAAGCACAGGCCCCAGTACCGCACGCTAAAGTTATACCAGCACCCCGTTCCCATACTCGCATTTTCACGTAATTAGAACTGATAACTTGAATAAATTCAGTATTGATTCTTTCCGGGAAAGCTGAGTTATTTTCAAACAGAGGACCAATTTTTTCTAATTCAATTGCTGCAACATCTTCCACAAAAGTAATACAGTGAGGATTGCCCATACTTACACAAGTGACATCCCAAGATTTACCGGCAATATCCATTGTTTGGTTAATAACCTTTTCATTTTCAGCGGCAAGAGTAGTAGGAATTTCACCGGCAATCAACCTAGGATTGCCCATA
This sequence comes from Cyanobacteria bacterium J06635_10, assembly GCA_039820385.1. GTDB lineage: Bacteria > Cyanobacteriota > Cyanobacteriia > Cyanobacteriales > Nostocaceae > Rivularia. Next base: position 3,455 of record JBCBQE010000364.1, on the reverse strand, counting down.
TCCACCTTAACTTGGCCGTCACTCATCAATTGAGGTGTAATTGTACCCGCAGCAGTATGAATCCGGTACGAATCACTTTTTTTAGCATCTCCTTCTAATTCAGCCAGAAAAGCAGCCATACAGCGAATACCATTGCCGCACATTTCGGGTTCCGAACCATCCGAGTTAAAAATCCGCATAGTATAGTCAGTACCATGTTCTCCCGGTAAGGCAAAAATGACACCATCAGCACCGATACCAAAATGGCGATCGCACAACTGAATAGCTTGCTCTGGAGTCACCGCTGGTTCAGAACTTGAGCGATTATCAATCAAAATAAAGTCGTTACCTAAACCCTGGTACTTAGTAAAATCAATTGCCATTTGTCTATGAGATGAATTATTACAGTTATTAGTTGCTAGTAGTTGGTTGTTAGTTGTTGGTTGTTAGTAGTTCAAACCATTAACGACTAACACTAACCACTATCAACTATCCACTATCTACTATTCACATACATAATGTTGACAGAATTCGATACTTCATTACCCAGCATTAAACAAATTCAAAATTTAATTAAAGAGAAAACATCAGTTGAATTAAAGCTAATCACCGGCGATGTGATTGCGGGAAAAGTATTATGGCAAGACTTACAGTGTTTTTGTCTTATGGGAGAAGATAATCAAAAGACTACCATTTGGAAGCAAGCGATCGCTTACTTGAAGGTTGGTGAGTGAGGGAGAGGGGGAGAGAGGGAGAGGGGGGAGAGGGGGGAGATGGGGAGAATAAAATTTCTCAACTCCTCACTACTAACCACTCACTGCTCACTGCTCACTGTTGACTGTTAACTGTTAACTGCTCACTACTAACCACTCACTGTTGACTGTCATGGTACTGTTATTAAAATGGTGCGTTACGGCCGCCTCAAAAATTTAACCTCAAATAATACCTACTCAGGGCCGTAACAGCACCCTACAAGTCATGGTACTGCTCACTGCTCACTGCTCACTGTTAACTGTTGAGTGTTAACTCCTAATTCGGGGGAAAATAGTTGTTCTAGTTGATTCAAAACTGATAATCTGGCGCACAATAATAATTGATCGTGGTTTTGCAGTCGGGTTTTACTATTGGGATAGCGAATAAATTTTCCTTCTCGCCTGATTGCTTGTATTTCTACGCCGTATTTTTGGCGGATGTCTAAATTACCTAAAGTTTTTCCTAAAATAGAGGACTTGGTGCTGATTTTTACCCACTGACAGGCGCTATTTTCTCCGGGTACGGTTGCTTTTCCTGATGCGAATTCGTCTAAAGCAGCTATTTCTTGGGATGAGCCGACTACTAAAAAACGATCGCTTTGTTTAATAATGGTTTTAGCGTCGGGATAATCTATTTCTTCTCCGCTGGTACGCTCGATCGCCATTAAGGTAACGCCAGTTAAATAGCGCATATTGGCTTGTTCTAACGTCATTCCTACTAAGGGTGAGTTTCGAGGTAGTTTATACCAGCGTTTGTTTAAATCGGCTGTGGCACGTCGCAAATTCCGGGCAACTTGGGAGGCTGATTCTTCAGGGCGGAAATCTAAGTAGTGACGTTTGCGGATTTGCTGCATTTCTCGCTGTACTGCTATTGACGATAAACCTACATCTGTTAACAGAAAGGAAACCATTTCTAAACTGGCTTCAAATTCTGGCTGTACCACTTCTCGCGCCCCTAATTGGTAAAGTGGTTCAATATTTTTGTTATTTGTAGCGCGAACAACTATATTTAATTCTGGGAATAATTCCAAACCACGCCGTAGAGCTAGACGAGTACTCATCGGATCTGGAAGTGCGATCGCCATTGCCCGTGCATGGTTTACTCCTGCTGTTTCCAAGACATGAAAACTAATACAGTTACCATATACGTAAGGAATCCCGGCTTCTCGTAGTTGCTCAATGATCCTTTCTGATTGATCTATAACTACTACAGGAAGTTCATGAAAAAGCAGTAATTTAACTAAATTTTTGCCTACTCTACCGTAACCGCAAACTATTACGTGATCTTCTATCGGTAAATCATCGGCTACTTCGAGAGGCTTTCCTTCGCCATTAAGATAGGGCTTTAACCAAGGCATTGATTCTGCCCAATCAAATAAAATGGGAACTAAACGCAGTAGGAAGGGCGTTAAGATTAATGTTACTGCTGTTGTTCCTAATATCAGTAAATATACTCGACGGGATACTAATCCCAACTTTTGACCTTCACTAGCAAGAACAAAGGAAAATTCACCGATTTGAGCCAGCCCCAAACCTGCAATTAAAGCTGTTTTCAACGGGTAACGGAAAATTTTGACTAAAGGAGTGACGATCAAAAATTTACCAATAAATACTAGGGTTACCAATCCTAAAATTAATTCTAGATTCTTCCATAAAAATATCGGGTCAATCAACATCCCAATAGCAGCGAAAAACAAACTAGCGAAAATATCCCGCAGCGGTTCCACATAAGTTAAAGTTTGATCGGCATATTCGACTTCGGAAATCATTAAACCAGCGACAAACGCTCCCATTTCAATGGAAAGCCCCAATTCTTCGGTTAATAAAGCGATTCCCAAACACAACGCCACCACACCCAATAAAAACAACTCCCGGCTTTCCGTCTGCGCCAGTAATCGCAACAAAGATGGAATCAACCAAATCCCCGCAGCTACTGCACCCGCAGCAAATAAGCCTATCTTTAACAGTGCCATTAGCACCGCCACACCAAGGGTTTCCACGGGTTGGTCGAGAGCGGGCAATACTGCTAACATTAATCCCAAGGCTAAATCCTGCACCACCAGGATTCCTAACATCACCTGTCCCTGGGGAGTTTCCGTTTCATCGCGTTCCATCAAACACTTCAGCACTACCGCAGTGGAAGACAAAGATAAGATTGCTCCCAAAAATACACCTTGAACCGGTGAATCTACCCAACCAATTCCCACCGATACCAGAGTCGTTACCGCAATAGTTAAAATAATTTGTAAACCGCCACCACCCAAACTAATCTTCTTAACCTTATTGAGTTCGGCGAAAGAAAATTCCACTCCCAAGGCAAACAGCAAGAAAGCTACACCAAACTGTGCTAAAGTTTCAACTTGAATGAACTCCTTAATTAATCCAAACCCAGTAGGTCCTACAACCATCCCACCCACGAGATACCCTAGTAACACGGGTAATCCCAAAAGCGAAGCAAACAGCCCCCCACCCGCAGCAACAGCGAGAACTGAAACTAAATCAACTATTAACCTAAAATCTTCTTGCACAAGCTTATAAAAAAATATCGATATCCCTATTCTTCCAGCATACTAAGTTTTGTGAAGACTGTCTTAGGAATCAGTGAACAGTGAACAGTGAACAGTGAACAGTGAACAGTTAACAGTGAACAGTGAGCAGTGAACAGTGAACAGTGAACAGTGAACAGTTAACTGTTAACTGTTCACTGTTCACTGTTCACTGTTC
>JBCBQE010000363.1:0-6714 GCA_039820385.1 Cyanobacteria bacterium J06635_10 | reverse complement strand
CAAGATTATTAATGAATATCCTTTAATTAAAGCGCGATCTTTAGATTATTTCCGCGAGAGCCAAGAGCGTTCAATTTTGAAACCATTAAAAAAACAGCTCGTAGATTTTTTTGGCAACGAGAAAGAATTAGAATCCCATTTGCAAAGGATATTGCAGTTGCTGCGGGATAAACCATTAGCGAAGAAAGGATACGCAGCAGGTAATACGATCAATTTACTGCGTCATCTTCAAATTAAGAACTCACAAATTAATCTAAGTGAATGGGATTTTTCCAATTTGACGATTTGGCAGGCTTATTTTAAAGATGTGAGATTACAAAATACCCGATTTACAAATAGCGATTTAACGGGTTCAGTATTTAGTGATACGACATCTAGTTTGGTATCAGTAAGCTTTAGCCATGATGGTAAATATTTTGCCACAGGTGTGATCAATGGGGAGGTGCGACTATGGCAAACAGACGATATTAAACTACTTCGTATTTTGAAAGGACATACCGTTTGGGTGTGGACATTTGCATTTAGTCCTAATAATAAAATTCTTGCTAGTGGTAGTGCCGATAACAAAATTAAATTATGGGATATTAATAGTGGTGAATGTATTCATACGTTGATCGGACATACTAGTAAAGTTTATTCGGTGGCATTCAATGATAAAGGTACCCTGCTGGCTAGTGCTAGCGAAGACAAAAGCATAAAAATTTGGGATATTAAAAGTGGCAAGTGCCAAAAAACCTTAACAGAACATACTGGGTGGGTTTTGTCTGTAGGTTTTCATCCTACTAAAAAAGATATTATTGCCAGTGGTGCTGCTGATGGTAGTATTAAGCTGTGGAATATTCACACTGAAGAATGCCTGCACACTTTCACTGGCCATGATGATGACGTTTACGCAATAGATTTTCATCCAGGTGGTGGACTACTAGTTAGTTGCGGTGTAGATAAAACTATTAAACTTTGGGAATTAGCAACAGGGAGTTGTATAAATACTTTTTCCGGTCATGAGGGGAAAGTATATAAAGTACGCTTTAGCAATGATGGCAATATAATTGCCAGTTGTAGTGAGGATCAAACAATCAAATTATGGGATACTTGGACTGGTAAATTTAAGCAAACATTATCCGGTCATACAAGCCAGGTATGGGATATCGCTTTCAACCCATCAGGACGTACCCTGATCAGTAGCAGTGATGACCAAACTGCAAGGGTTTGGAATGTAGAAACAGGGGTTTGCTGGAATATTTTAAAAGGCTATACCCGTGATGTTTATTCTTTAGCATTTAGTCCTGATGGTAAAATCCTTGCTAGTGGCCGAGATGATTGGACAATTCGTTTTTGGGATTTACAAAACTTTAAATGTTATCAATTGCGGGCACATCAAGGTCGGATTCGTTCGGTGGCTTACAGTGGAGATGGTCGTACTTTAGCCAGTGCTAGTGCAGATCGTCAAATCAAGCTTTGGAATGTCCAAGATTTTAGTGATGGGAAAGAGATTGCAACCCTCAAAGGGCATGAAAATTGGGTATGGAGTGTAGCTTTTAGCTCGGATGGTCAAACCCTTGCCAGCAGCAGTGAAGACCGTACTGTTCGTCTTTGGAATATCAATACAGGTACTTGTATCCGAGTCTTTGTAGGACATTCCAATTGTGTTTGGGTGGTTGCTTTTAGCCCTGATGGTAAAACCATCGCTAGCGGTAGTGCAGATACTACGGTGAAATTGTGGGATGTGACTACAGGAGAATGTATAAAAACCCTAGAGGAGCACAAAGATTTAGTTTGGTCTGTAGTATTTAGCCCTGATGGTAAAACTCTTGCAACTGGTAGCGAAGACAAGACGATTAAACTATGGAATTGGAGTACTGGTAAATGTTTGTATACTTTAAATAATCATAGCCAGCAAGTTTACTCTGTAGTATTTAGCCCTGATGGCAAAATGCTTGCTAGTGGGAGCGGTGACAGTACGGTCAAGCTATGGCAAGTTAAAACAGGTGCATTATTACATACATTATCTGACGGACATACACGACCAATTCGCTGTGTAGCCTTTAGTCCTGATGGTAAACTACTTGCCAGTGGTGGAGAAGATGAAAAGATTCAACTTTGGGATCTAAAAACCCGCGAGCGTTTCAAGCAACTCAATTCCCATCGTTTTTATGAAGGCATGGAAATTACTAATATTACAGGTTTAACAGATCCCGAAAAAGCTTCTTTAAAGGCACTAGGGGCTGTGGAAACAATTCGCGAATAAGGCAATTGATTTAAAAAGCTGTAGCGGATATTGCGCTAAAAAAAATAATGCCTATGATGTAAGCTTTTTACCAATTTCATCACGGTGAAAAACGGATATTTGTTTTCATCACAGGCATTTCACTTTATTCATAGAAAAATTAAAATGAATAAAGACAGACTGTTAAGACTGTCCGACAAAAATTACAAAATTGACCAAACTTAATTACAACTAGATGGAATTCCAACCAACGCAACTGCATGAGGTACAGGGCGTGGTGTGTAACCCACTAAAGATTGTCCTTTGTAAACCAAGGATGTACTCGCACCCGAATCAAGCATGACAGCATCTTGGAATCCTGCTTCTGTCAAGACTTTGGCTAGCCTTGCCGAATCAAGTTTTTTCGCTGAAACGCCAATGGTAGGAACTCCCGATTTATTAATACCCCAAAAAGCCCGGAAACGCACGCCGTCGGCACCTTGGAGAAAATTAAAGTAATCTGCGGGTTTGGGTTCACCATTCTCAACCAGCCACGCTGCACCAACAAATGCATCGGTAACTGCCGGCATTTCTGCTTGTATACCCTTCAAAGTTTGATGTTTTTCCGGTTCAAAGGGTATATACTTTACTGCATAAGGACTGATTAGAACTAACGGACGACCTGCTAATTTTTTATTTTCGCCTTTGTTTCCAGGAACAAATTTGTTTGTTGAATAACTGTAAACCGGTCCAATCATAACATTGGAATTCAGATATTTGAGGGAAAAGAAAGTTCCGTCTACCGCTGCTAGAGCATTAGTACCACTTCTAGCCACAACTTCTTCTAGCTGATAGCGACTATCAGCATGAATGGTTATGGGTTTACCGCCAGAAATTAAGGTTAAGGGCATATTGCCCACTCTGGTGTCAATACGTTGAATCGGATTGCTAAAATTGAATCCCGGTTGTAGGGATAATGCGATCGCTTTTCCAATGGGAACCACCGCCTGTAAAGGTGATGGTATGCTAGAAAACATATCTAATGCGTATTCATCAAAGTCACTAGCGCTGAGATAACTAAATATTGGTGAAGTAAATCTCTGCATCGCAACTTTAAAACCTCGATTCGAGTTGCTTGCTAAATTGGATACCTTGACGGTAGTTTGTAGCAAATTAGAAATTTGCTGATTCAAACCGGTATTTTGTATACAAGCATTGCCGTTATTATTCGCAACTCGAGCAGCAGCTGGCTCCAGCAGAAATAATTTTAGAAAACTAAATACATAAACCATTACTAAGGCAGACTTAATAATGATTTTGTAAGAATTATTTTCAAGACGGAGAGTTAGAAATTGGTAGCCGAGGATGGGATTTTTAGGTATTAACCTCATACTTCTTTTTCTCAGAAGAATTCGGACTTTTTCCGTAATTACCCTGATATAAAGTCTTGACGTTAATACAATAAAATTTGAGAGTTAAGAATAAACAAACGTGGCTTTAAATATTGTTTTGTTGATACATTTTGATTTATTGCTCTAACCGCAAGGAAAGACGGGAAATTGTTTTTTAAAAATGCCTAAAAAATATTTTCAGCAATAAAAAGTACAATACATAAACTCAATTATCGAGTTTATGTATTATCTCAAAATCTAATGAAAACGTTGCACTGCAACGTTTATCCATACTTTTCGCGAATGAATATTAAAATACCCGATGTTGTAAACTCGGCATTTGACGGCGTACTTGTTCAATCCTTGCGGGATTAATTTCGGCGATCGCCACTCCTGGTTGTTCGCCAGCGTCTGCTAAAATCATTCCCCAGGGATCGACGATCATGGCGTGTCCGTGGGTTTGACGACGGTCATAATGTATACCTGTCTGTGCTGGAGCAATAATATAGCAAGTGTTTTCAATGGCACGGGCTTGTAGTAATATTTGCCAGTGATCTTTACCAGTAAAGGCGGTAAAAGCAGCAGGGACAATCATTACGTCAGCACCTTCTTTTGACATATGTCTGTAAAGTTCGGGGAATCTTACATCATAACAAACTGAAAGTCCGATATGTCCGAGTTTTTGAGAAAAGTAGACGTTAGGTAGTTGGCAACCAGCCATTACTGTGCTAGATTCCCGATAAGTATTGCCATCAGGAAGATTCACATCGAATAAATGTGCTTTGCGATAGCATGACAATTCCTCACCGTTGGAATCTATCAGGATAGCTGTATTATAGACTTTATCGATATTATCGGAAGGAACGGGGAAACCACCACCAATAATACTAACTTGGTAACGCTGCGCCATTGTTTTGACAAAGATTTGAGTTTCTTTGGCTATAATTTCGGCTTGTGCGAGTTTATCTTTCTCTTCTCCCATAAAAGAAAAATTTTCCGGTAAACCCACCAATTGGGCACCTTTATGCACGGCTATATCAATCAATTCCTCTGCCTGTGCTAAATTCTTCTGTAAATCGGGCACGCTTGTCATTTGAATAGCTGCTGCTAGATAAGAATTCATCCCTGTATTAACCTATAGAGCTAGTGGTAGTTAATCAAACTATATCTTCAATCTTAAAAATCAGAATATAAAACAGATTGCTGTTAAAAGGAGTCAAAAGTAAATAAAATTTGACTTGTACTTAATCAAAGCAAAGCTTTTTCATAAATGTATACGAAATAATTATTGCTATCTCCGCCTTTAGAAAGGTGTAAAAATTCTGATTATGTGGGTTTTGAGTAGTTTTTTGTTTCGTATTTTTTTCAGCTGGCAATGGAGAAATATAATTTAGATCGTGAATAGTGAGTACGAGCAAGGCAAAGGAGCATTTCTGCCGACTTACTTAGCTTCCCAAGCATACATTTTTTAATTCTCGTGATTTATACGGTTAGATACAAGATATGAATTAATTCAAATTTCCCATTGATGATGCTGGAGAATCAATCAAAGATGCAGGATTTTCGGCTAATTGCGAGCCGGAGGCTTGACGCTTTGCGTATCGTGCTGACGGATTTATTTAACGAATCTGGGCAAATATTGGATGAAGTTGCTTACACTCGCCACTTTGAAAGATTTATGAAATAATTGGTTTGGATGTCAACAGTACTAGGTTACGGATTTGAGAATTTAGAATTTAGAATGCCCGAATTTAGAATTAAAATCCCCATAAATAAATTTAGGGGTGCCCTTAGGGAAGACTTTTTGTACCTTGTGCTGAAGCATCGTGGCACAATTGTTTTATTAATCCATGTTTAGAATAATGGTGCTTGTACCATCAAGGAATGATTGGTCAGTTTGTATAGATAAAAACAATCAAGTTGCAACAATAAACCATCACGGGAATAAGCCTTTTCCAGAAAAAGCGGAACAGAATGCGAATAGAGGAAATAATACAGTAATGGAAGTAAATACTTCTGAAACTTATTCTGATATTAATGTTGTTAATTATTAAACTAGTATAAATTAAAAACTTAAGCAAGGAGTCTTGTTATAGGGTGATTGTAGACTATTTGCCCACAGAAAAATCAATTAACTATTGTGATGACAGAGCAATTAAAAACTTACCCTGGTTGGCGCTTAAATCCTGGCTACATGGAGGAAACTGGTTCTGATGTTGAATCAGTACATATTTTGTTAGGTAGGTTTCTGAGCGATCGCAAATCTGAAGATCCCTTACCAGAAAAACAGCTGTTTTCTGAAGATGGTAAGTTTGAATGGGGACATGCTCAACCTTTAGAGAAAGTGATACTTTCTGAGGAAGACTTGCAATTTTTACTAGAGCATCCCAATTTATTTCGCAACGCCATTAGTATCATCGAACCTTGGGAACATGTAGGTATCAACCATCTTGGTGAAGAGGTACGAGCCTCAAAGAATGTCGCCTTCATGGCACAAAAAATAGCTGACTGTGATTCGATTTTATTCCCAGTTTGGTCTGTAGGCACCATTAATTTAGAACAAATTATACCATTGATTAGCTCAAGTATGGCAGTGGTATTGGAAGGGGGACAACCTTCGGTGCACAATCAAGCCGAATGGACACAGCCTAACTGTTCTAGAGATGATATGTTTACCCTGGTGGAAAAACTATTATTATCCCGTAGCCCCCGCAGCGCTCCCGCTATTTTTATTTGTGTTAGTCATCAACTAGCCGCAGAATGTCATATTCGTCTGTTGCGTAAAGCTGTTACCGAAGTATTAAGTACGGAAGCTCTAAAACGAGATTCCGGGGGAGAAGCTTTAGCTTCACTGATAATAGCTTGTGAGAAAATTAAATCTGTAGGGGAAAATCTCAAAATCGAAAAGCGGGATGGACGTATTGTAGCTCAAGGTTGGAACGATGATAGTTTTGCAGTGGTTTTAAATGAAGAAAAAGAAGTAGGCGATCGTTCTTTATTACCTTATCAAACTCCTAAACAGAAAGATTCATCTGTTCCTATAGAATTACTTAATGCCCATGAAGTAATGGCAGATGAGATGGAAGGAGTCATTGATGATATGATTTTACGTTATGA
>JBCBQE010000362.1:0-6720 GCA_039820385.1 Cyanobacteria bacterium J06635_10 | reverse complement strand
CCAATGAAAACCAGAGCTAATGAATAAGTTTCAAGAAAATCTTTTATATAATCACTTTTAACCAAAACACTAGAACTACTTCCTGTAGATATTTCAGTAATTTGGGTAGTTTTAGATTCATCTAACCAACTAGATATACCATCCCATTTCAAATTTTTAAAATTAATTAAACCAGGTCGAGGAACATTAATGCTAGAAATATATTCATCTTGACTACAATCATATTCCCATTCATTACCTCTCAATAATTGAATTGTTGTGTGTTGAGCATTTTCTGTACCTAACAGTTCATATTTCAAAGATATTGTTTCAGTTTCAAAACGCTCCTTACAAGCTATTGTATTAGGGTATTCTGCCATTAATAACTTGTAATCGTGTGGAATAAATAAGTCAGCAAAAAAGGAAGTACTAGATAATTTGTTTTTGATGTTTTCAATGTCAGAACAAGGTACAGAAGCAGTTATGGTAACAGTTTTTAAATCTCTATAGGGATATTTTGCATTAGGTTCCTTGGAAATAATTTTCTTTAATGAAGAATCCAGCGACAGATGTACCCATTCTTCTCCTCGATCATCTTTAAGTTGTATTATATTGTCTAGCTTAGGAAAGTCTTCTAATGCTACCCAGTCATCATGACTTAAATCAGAAACTGCATCGAAATTGTAACTTACTGGCTGGTACCATTCCGTATTATTTTCCAATTTATAAGAATAAGCTCGTAAATCAGTTGGATCTATGTCCCGTAACTCTATAGCTTGTAATCTTGGAATAGAAGTTTCGTTTTCCCATGAATTTATCTTTTTCGGCAAATTATCTGCCAAAATCCCTGCTAAACGCTGCAATAAAATCCAGTAATACTTTTTTCCAAGTCGTTCTACCCAAGTTGGTCGTCCTCTTAAATTACCATATTTACCCATAAGATAACGATCGTATTTGTAGCACTTTTCATTTAAACCTGGATAACCTAATTCAGAAACACTTCTAATAAACCAGCGATGGATTTGCTCTTGATTTATTCCTACAGATTCTACATCATAATGTGTAAGAACATGAGATTTTAAAACATATTTAGCAAAATCAGTTCCACCAAATAAACCAGGAGAATTACCCAGATTCATATTTCCTTTAAAAGCATCTTGCTCTATTAAATGAGCGATGTCTTGTTCTGATGGAATTTGAATAGTTTGACTTTTGTAAGATGGTCTAAAATTACTGGCGTTAATAGTATTTTCAAGTAGATGACGACTATAAGATAATTCAATAATTAATCTTAGCCAATCACGAATAAGGGCATTTTCAGGGATGTTACCTGTATCAAAAATATCGTTATAAATTGTGTTAGCAATATCCTGAAGTAAATCGTTATCATCTACAAGTAATATTGAACTGTAAGCAGCTAAGCTAACTCTTTCTAAAACATAATCATCATCAACATTAATAAATCTATTTAAAGTTATTTTAACAATACTAGGGTGGCTCACAAAAAGTCTGGTTAATCCTTTGGTTGCTCTATCCCGAACTCTTCTATCTGAAGCAGCACAACACCAACTTAAAAACAATGCCCATAAACAACTAGTTTCTTCACTAAATGAAGATAAATCTGCCTTAAGTGACCATTCAATTAAACGCCAAGCCCCTCTTTTTTTCTCAAAATCTTCGTGAAGCAAAGCACACCAAAATGGATCTCTAATTGTTAAATACTGTTGCTTTAGTAAATCATTAATAAATTCAGCATTAAGTGGATGATTTGGAATTACAGCGATTCCAAAAAGAGAATCTAAGATTGTTTGACAACAGGTAGAATTAGATAAGCCTTCATAAACCAACTCTTTAGTTCTTTCTGAAAAAGTTTTAATAGCACGCCATTGAAATCCGGAGCCAATAATGGGCAGTAAAATTTCATAGCGATTTATATTGTTAATAACATCGGTTAGTTCAACTTGACATTTCTCAGGTAAAATAATTGAAAATGCTTCTAGCAAACCTTGATTTTCATTGAAAACTTCATTATCTGAATCAATAATATTACTTAGTTGATATACTGATTGTATTTCATTGAAATTCGTTGAGTTAAGTTCATAAGATTCAATTCCCTCTAGTAAAAAGAAAGCAATTAAAAAATCTGCTACACGCTCGAATGTAAAACGACAAAACCATTGTCTAGGAGCAAGAGGTCTAGTTCTTTGTTCAACCAAAGCAATTAGCCCTTCCTTTTCTAACTGAATAAACAAAGAACGTTCACTATCTTCAACTGAAAATATACGGTTAACAATTTCCTGTGCTGTCTCTCTTGAAAGTAATCGATTTTTGTCTTCAGCCATTTTTTTAGCTAAAGCATTAACAGCTTCACTAACCTTGTCATCTCTTTGATCATAACGACAAACTTCTGCTATGCATTTATTCTTTTCTTCAAGTAATAAACGTAAAATATCAGTAAATCCAAGACTACCCAAAGGTATTGATCTAGATTCAATTCCTTGTACAGCTTGACAAACTAAATGTAAAAATAAGGGATTAGCAAACTCTGATTGTAATAGTGGTGTCGCTGGGGGTTCTAACTTATAAAATTCAAAAAATTGCTTAATTGCATCAAACTCACGCCCAAGAAAACCATTATGTTCAAATTCTACCCATTCGTTTCTTTCATCAAATATTTCATCTAAATAAGTATCACGGCATGAAACACATAATTTTAACTTTGAAAAGTTAGCAATTTGTTGACGTAAAGGTTCTAACCAAGATGTTTTCCATCTGCGCCTTTCTTGTGATTCATTGAGTGCATCAATATAAATTATTGCAGGTTTTCCAGTAGCTTCTGCTGCTGAATTAATCATTCCCCAGAGTTCGTCTCTGCTAGTGTTGCTAGATAACCCCAGTTTATTAACAATAATTTTCCAAGGTTCATCTCCTGTAAAATCTTCACCATAAAATACTAAACATATTTGTCTTGTTTCACTAATATGTAGAGCATGATCTACAATAGCATGGGTTTTACCAACTCCAGCGCAGCCAAGAAGCAACATAAATTGGCTTCTTGGTAAAAGAAATTTTGGATTACTGACCCACTCAGCAACTTTATATAAACAACTAACTAAATCACGAGTTGTATCTAACTTCGCCGCAGGAAAATCACATTGATACTCAGCTTGAAACTGTCGAAATTGCGGAGTATCTGCATTTTCACCATGTTGTCTAAGAAGTTCATTGAGAAATAGTTCTTCTACCTGTACTACTTCTTCTATTAACTTATTAACTTGTAAACTTAATTGTTGTAAATCAGTATAAGATTGATGATATATATCTTGGCTTAAAATGAAGTTTATTGAAATAAGGTTTTCTGTAATACTTTCGACTATTTGATTGCTATTTTCTGGTAATTCATCCGCATTTGTGACATGAATATGCCAAGTTTTTATATTTTCATTCAATTCTTCTAAATACTGATCGACTTGTTCTTTCCAAGCCTTTTGACAAGCAAAAGCTTCTAAAGCATAAAAAGCAGGAACATTTACAGAAAGTTTTGGAGAATAACGTTTACCTGCTTGAACTTCAGCATCATTTAATCGTTTTTGAAGCCAATCAGTAGTCATTACCTGATTATCGAACCAGTAGTGACGTAAACCTCCTCCGCTATCAACAGCAAGTAAATAATCTCTAAGTAGGCTCTCAGTCCAAAATTCAATAGAAAGGTTGATGTTATTAGATTTTAAGTTAGTTAATCGTTCTTTTTTCCATTTCTCAAGTTTTTCCGTTTGGCTTTTTCCTCGTTTACCTTCAGCTTTTTTTCCTGTAGGGTCAAATGGAATGCAATATATGTATCTGGTAAGTTCAGGATGATTCTTCACTGCTGTTTCCAGCGATTCTTTCATTTGATTAAATTGCGAGGTTTCTAATTTATCTCTTTCAAAATATTTAGATTGGAGTCCCCACTTATCGCCATTTGGTAAAATCCAAAGAGCTTCAACTCCACCATCGCCACCAGCCCCTCGAAAACGCTGAAATTGACTATCTTGTGGTAATTGGAAGTTTTCAATCGAGATATAAGGCAGTCGGTGAAATATTTGACAACATAATTCTTCAAATGCCTCCGTTATTCCACTACCGTAAGGACGAATATGTTGAAAGTTTATTTCCATCATTGCTTTTGAAAAAAATAGTTTAAATAAGTAATTATATTACTTACTTAATTAAATGACCGCTCGACGATCCCATAATAGACTATTCCTTAGTCAAAAGCGCCTTAGACGGGTGCATCTTCGCTTTCACAATCGAATTTGAACCAAATAAACTAACTAAAGCTTCTCCAGGTTTTAATTCCGTTACTAAACTCAAAGTTTCTTTTGATACTCCAGGTAAAGCATTTAAGGCTTCACCCGCTTGTTTATGAGTCATTACAATCCGGGAATTAAGATTAACAGTAATACTTTCAGGTAAAGCACTAAATTTTTGCAAACCATACCAAAAAGCGATATTCAAGCTACGTCCTTTCCGCATATTGGAATCAAGCATATCTTCGCAGGCTTCTCGCAATTGCTTAGAGCCACTAAAGATATCCTGTGCTTCGTCAATTAAATATAAAACTGGTGCTAGTTCAGATTTAGATGCTTTAGCGCTATAAACTCTATCTAGTAGAAAAGATAAAAATAAACCATAATCTCTCCCTTGGGTTTGTCCTACTCGGATAACATTAATGGTTTTAGGTTGAATTAAAGCTCTTACATTTGTTTCTGGTGCTAGATTCTTTTTCGGAATAGGTAATCCTGGTAATTGTTCTTCTTGATTAATTAGTTTCCTATCCATCCAAGGCATTGTGCGGATTTGTAGTTTACGCAGCATAGAAGTTTTACTACTATCAGTAATGCTACCTCCACCTAACACATTTGGCATTTGCTCTTTTTTGAGTTTACGAATCCAATCTACTGCATCAGCTAAAGACCAAGTAAATTTATTTCTTTCTTCTTGCTCATCTTTATAAGCAGTTAACAACAAGGTCATGTTTTCTTGCTGTAATTCTTCGCCTCTTTTATGAAATAAAGCGGTAGCTAACTGGTAGGGTTCAAAACTACTTGCGTGTACGTTAATTAGTTTCTCTTTAATATTTGCTTTACTAGAGCCATCATCAGATAATGAAAAATAGTTAATATTACAATTAAAACCTTCGGGAACCCATTGTTGATAATTAAATAATTTGGTTTCATTATTAGGTTTTTCTAAGTCCTGAAAATCTGGCTTGTGGTCAAATAAAAATACACAGTAATCCATCTTTATAGCACCCCCAACAATATTACTGTTGAGATTAGATTTACCACTACCTGTTGAACCTGCTACTGCTCCATGATGGCGTAAAACTCGATTATTTAAGCAAATAGGCACCCGATAATTTGACATTATGCAATCACTCCAATTTCATAATTATGGTTAGCTTCTGGGAGAGATAAGTTATCAATAATTTCTTGTTGAGTTGCTAATCTTGTAGGGCTATTCCAATTAGGTCTTGTTCTGGGAGAAGATTTTATTCCGTTCAAGATACGAGTAATAATTTTGGCTTTAAATAAATGAACGCATTCCCCAAGTGTTGATGGTGTAGGTATCCCTCTTAGAAACCTTTCTTGGGTAACAATACGAGTCGGATTTTCTCTACTTAAACCCATCAAGGATAAGTTTAGATTAGCTTCTTCTATTCTGGCGAAATAGCAATATCGTGGATTGTCCCAAACGTCTTCAATCATGATAAAATCTAGGGCTTCTATTCTTTCGTAGTTGGGACTATTAGGAAAGCCTAATAATTCCACATAAGCAGTATTAGCGCCATATTTATCAGCCCAAGTTACTAAAGGGGCTATTGGCGTAAAATTGACTTGACGTGAGTCTTGAAACTGTTGATTTAAATTATCAAATTGATGATTATAAGAATTAGTAGTATCAGTCATAATTACCTCATAAAACGTTCGTTCATTTCATCCCATGTTTGTCCTGGATAATGTTCGGCTAATTTACCGTACAGATATTGTTCTGCTTCGTGAGGTCTAAATTTACCTCTGACATCGGAATCAACTTTGTCCAACATATAAGGGATTTCATGTCCCACTACACCGTTGCAATCTTGAAATAGCATCGCAAGAGCTTTGGGTACTTCGCTTAACAGACATTCAAAACCAAAAACCTTTTTTCCCGGTTTATAAATACCACGGACATAATGTTGTGCGACATCATCCAGAAAACTGACAATATCTGGATTTTCGCTCCAATCTTCCAAACGCTCTATGACTAAATTCTTCAGATTAGTTATCAAAAAAACTTCGTTATCTTCTAACGCTCGGCTAAACCATCTAAGGGTTTGTTGGCTAGTACGAATATCTTTAATTACTCCAACACACAATTTACCTGTATTGTGTAAATCTCTCATGATTTTACGACCGTGTTGTTGAGAAACGAGGTTTTGGGTAATGAGCGCACCATCTATATAAATGATTTGTTCAGTAGTATTAATTGCTGCAATCCTTTCTCTATAATCTCTCCAAGTATGCGACCAAGTTTTATCTTGTGTCAAAAACTTTGTTCGCTCTATCGCTGCTTTGATTTGTTGAAATGTCGGAATTCCCGCAGGTGGTTCTACGAAATTAGCAACAGTTCTAGTTGCTGTCAATTCAGTATTAGTGTTTCCGGCTGAATTATAAACACCTACTCCTACTGCAAATACTTGAGTCAAAATAAATCTAG
>JBCBQE010000361.1:0-6725 GCA_039820385.1 Cyanobacteria bacterium J06635_10 | reverse complement strand
TTCTACGATACGAGAATGGCAAGAAAAAATCAAAATTGCCAACCACAATAATATTTTTTGTCATTGTCGCAGTTGTAATAATGAATGGGTTGATTCATCTTTTGATGCTATTTGCAACCGCTGCGGTAGTGTAAATGTTGAGCGGATTTCTTGCTGGCAATTTCCAGATGGTTAAAATTTATGAATACAGCAGATTTAATTTGAATTGAATATAAACAAGACTTACAGACTTCGGAGGGTGGCGCGACAACATCATTATTGTCACAATGCACGGGTTAGTGTGTGAAACCACAAGCCATATTATTACCTACAAAATTTTTACTCCTAACTCAATAAGAGACGTAGCACTGCTACGTCTCTACAACTGATAACTCCGCTCCGCTCCTAACTACTAACCGATTGCTGATTCCGCATTCTTTCAGGGCTACCAGTGGGAATCGATGCAATCAATTTTTGAGTATATTCTTCTTTGGGTTCCCGGTAAATTTGTTCTGCAATTCCACTTTCTACAATTTCACCGCGATTCATAACTAAAATTCTGTCGCTGATAAATTTAACTACGCTCAAATCATGAGAAATAAAGATGTAGGTTAATTCAAATTCTGCTTGCAATTCTTTGAGAAGATTCAATACTTGCGCTTGTACCGATACATCTAAAGCGGAAACGGATTCATCACAAATGATAAACTTGGGATTTAATGCTAAAGAACGTGCAATACAAACCCGCTGACGTTGCCCTCCAGAAAATTGGTGGGGATAACGATTCATTGCTGACTCACTCAATCCCACTCTTTCTAATAAATAAACCGCCCGTTGTTGTCTTTCTTTTTTACTCTTACCAATAGAGTGAATTACCAAAGGCTCCATCACCGCTTCTCCTACCTTCATGCGCGAGTCTAAGGCGCTAAAGGGATTTTGGAAGACGATTTGCATTTCTCTACGCAATTGTTGTAAAGGTTTTCCTTTGAGTTTAGTGATGTCTCTTCCTTCAAAAATTATTTCACCGCTCAAAGGTTCTACCAATCGCAGTAAACTTCTACCAAGAGTTGTTTTACCACAACCAGATTCTCCCACCAATCCCAAGGTTTCCCCTTTTTGAATCTCGAAGGAAACGTTATTCACCGCCATAAAATGGCGTTTTGTACCGCCAAACATTCCCTTCACCGGATAACCGACATTCAAGTTACGGATTTGTAAAAGCGGTGGCTGCTGTTTTAGTGTTTCTAATCTTTGAGCAATTGCTTCGGAAGTTACTTCTGGGGGTTCTGCTGGTTCTTTCCCTTGAATTACTACATCTCCCGTGGGTGTTTCTTCTACACTCATGTAGTCGGAAACTGTCAGCAATTTTTGAGGATGGCGATCTAAAGTCGGACGACAAGCTAGCAAACCTTTAGTATAAGGATGTTGCGGATTTGTAAAAATTTGTGCCGCATCACCTTGTTCGACGACTTTCCCTTTGTACATTACCGCTACTTTATCGGCAATTTCCGCGATTAATCCCAAATCATGGGTAATAAAAATCATCGCCATATCGCGCTGACGCTGCAACTCACCCATCAAATCGATTATTGTCGCTTGTACCGTTACATCTAAAGCGGTGGTGGGTTCATCAGCTATTAACAGTAATGGATTACACGAAATTGCCATGGCAATCATTACCCGCTGTAACTGCCCCCCAGAAAGTTGATGGGGAAAGCGTTCTAATATGGCTTCTTTATGTTTTTGAACTAGCTGTGGAAGCTGTTGTTCGTTATCAGCTTGTGGAGATGTTTCAATTAAATTTTGACGAATTTGCTCGTCGCTAGGAATAAGTTTAACTTCTTGTAAACTATCAATGGCTTTCTGACGCGCTTCTGCTTGGGATATATTCTGATGTCGTAAAATTGCTTCTGTTAACTGAAAACCAATGTTATATACTGGGTTGAGCGAACTCATCGGTTCTTGAAAAATCATGGCGATATCGCCACCCCGGAAGAGTTGCATTTCTTTTGGTGGTAACTCCAATAAAGCATATGTTTCGCCATTTTCCTGGGGACGAAACAAAATTTCACCGCCAGTAACTTTTCCTGGATTCTGCAATAAACCCATGATCGCGAGGGATGTTACCGATTTACCACTCCCCGACTCCCCTACTATTCCTAAAGTTTCTCCTCTATGCAATTGAAAAGATATTCCGTTTACTGCTTTAACAACGTTGCCATCATCAGAAAATTCAACTTGCAGGTTGCGAACCTCTAGGACTGTTTCTCTCATGGAAGTCAGGTATGATTTTTAACTTTAAATTAATTGGATTTTAGCAGCAGGTTTTGATTTGTCTACTAATAATAAAAGTATTTTTTTTGATTTTTACATCTAAATTACAAAAATTGCTATAAAAATATGGCTAAAAATATAAATATGCATAAACATTAAGTTTTACTATCGGCTCGTCACAAATATTTCAACAAATATGGTAAATAAATGTAACAAATATTTGATTTGGTGAAATATTTGCCAACTATTAAATCAAAAGACGCGATATATCGCGTCTCTACACCTGGCAACAGCTAAAATGGGATATCATCTTCGATCATTTCTTCTTCTTCAACCATCGCCGGATAGGTACTAGGTTCGTAACTTGTAGGTTGAGGTGCGGGTTGTGGTTGTGAAAAATTCTGAGGTGGTGCAGATGTGGCTCTATTTCTTGTAGGAGTAGTCGCAGCTACGGTAGGTACGGTATTGACTGGAGGAGCTTGAGGAGTCACTACGGGAATTGCTTGATTTGGTTGTGTTTCCATGAAATTGCCGCTTTGTGCTCCTCCCACGTGCTGAATTTGCTGTACTGTCATTTCTGCACGCTTCTCTTTGAAACCTTCTGGACGTTCGATAGTATTCATCCCCAAACGCCCTACCAAAATAACGCGATCGCCAACGTGATAGTTTTGTTGAATTGTCACGGCTAGCTTTCCCCAACCTACCACTTTTAGGTTCGCTGGAGGGTCGTTATCTCGTAATCCTCGGAACTGTACTAGCATTTGTGTAATTTCTAGTTGACTGTCTGCTGTATAGCGCAATTCTGGTTCCTGAATAATTTCTGCCATCAATACGCAACTGTTCATTTAATTCTCCTAAATCTTGGCAATGGGTAAGTAGGTTTTGTGCAAATGAAATTATGCTTGCTGTAGTTTACATTTATGTTTAATTGATGGATGTTTTTCAAACTTTACTTAACAATAAAATAGTTGATAATCTGACGGGTACCCATAGGATTTTTTTGATTCTAAAAAAATTCCGATTGGGTTCCCTTGACTAGCATTCTATTTCTATGATAAAAGCCAAGCAGAAGCTACGAACAGTTGTTATCAACTATTCGGTAACTTTGCCTGACTGCTGATTCTGCAAAAGCAGTACTATTGTATCATTAAAATGAAATTTAAAAGCAGTTCGGATAATCTCATCAACAATTCACTATACTTACGAGCAGCATATACGGTCGAAACCCTTATCAATTTCTTGTTTTGCAGCCGCTATAGTCTCTTGAGATGATTTGCACCCAAATCCATCAACGCACATCAATTCATAGCCTTTCCATATCTGATATTCCCATTGATTTTCTGGTACTTGATGAGAATGATAATACAGTTGTATGACGTAACCTTTATATCTTGTTACTTCTTGTGTGCTATACATAAAGTGCCTTTACAAGATCCTGTGTCTGAGTGGGCACCCCTGAATTTCTGTCAAACGATATAAAATAAAAATTACAGTGTATTTTTCAACACTATACATAAAACTTTACATATCTATTTTGGGTGTAAAAGACTGATAAAGAAAGCGAACGAAAGTACAAATCAAGAAAAGTTTTTAAAAATTGAGTCATAAATGGCTTACTGACAACAGTAATTTCACTGATTATCTAATTAGTTTAAACTATGGCAGTAATACTTAATGTAGGTCTATTTACTTTCCTTTGGTGCTGTATTATTACCATCGGGAAACGCGGCGGCAAGTTGTTTTAGAAAACCTTTACAAGAATTTTCCGAACTGGAAAAGTAAAGGAGTGAGGGGTTAGAAGTACCCCCCTTCCTTGTCTCCTCTAAACCTCCACTACCACCTGTTCTTGTTCTGTTTCAACAAACTCTTGAACGCGGGCACGATATTGTCTTAAGGATTCGTCTGCCCAGTCGCGATCGTTGCTGTTGACATACAGGTGTACTAATGGTTCGCTTGCATCTGGTAGAACTAGTACCCAGCTATCATCGTAGGGTTGACAAATTTTCACCCCATCAATTAATTCCAATTGTTCTTGGGGATGAGTTTCTACTAAGTGACGCATTAATGCGCCTTTGACTGTCCAAGGACAGCGGGTTGTATAAGTTTTGTGAATTACGCGGGGTAATTCGGAACGCACTGTGGTAAGGGAACGTTCTTGAATTGTCAGCATTTCAATCAGCTTGGCAATACAGAACATCGCATCAAATCCTGGATGCAACTCCGGAACAATAAAGCCAGTATTGCCGCTTCCTCCCAAGACTACATTAGGATTCTGTTGACAAGCTTCCATTAATGCAGTGGGATTTGCTTTGGTGCGAATCACTTTACCGTCATGACGACGGGCGATTTGTTCGACAGCGCTAGAAGAGTGAACTGGTACTACTACACTTCCCCTGGGGTTGGAGGTTAATATCATATCCACCATCAGGGCTGTAAGCATTTCCCCTCGAATGGGAATACCGGATTCATCGACTAATATCAGTTGTTCGCCGTTGGCAGTTACTTGCACGCCAAAGTTAGCTTTGAGTGCTTCGACTACATGGCCTAACTGCGTTAACAAAGCTTCTCGTTCGTTTTCTGAAGTGGCGATCTTATTCAAACTAGCATTAAGTACCACCGCATCAGCACCGAATTTGTTTAACATTTGGGGTAATACAGCGCCACTTACCCCATAAACGTAATCGATTACTACTTTTGCTCGACTGTTGCGAATGGTATCGATATTTAAGAGATTTTCAAAGGCATTGCAATAACGATCGACTAATTGGCTGGGGTAGGCGACATTACCAATTTCAGAAATTTGCGCCCGTCGCATATCTTCTTTAAAGTATGCGCCTTCGATTTTCTTTTCTTTGGCTTTGGGAATATTGATTCCCTTATTATCCATGAATTCAATCAGGATATAATCGGGACGGGTGGGATGTACGCGCACGTGAATACCGCCAGCTACACCCATGGCGGGTATTATGGTACGAGCAATTGGTAAAGCTGTTGCATCCAAGTTTTGAATTTCCACACCCACAGACATTAAACCAGCAATTAAAGACCTAGTTACCATGCGGGAGATAGTCCATTGATCTCTAGAAACCGTAATTTCGCAACCTGGTTTTAAAGTTGAACCGTAAGCTGCACCCAATTTCACGGCAAATTCTGGGGTAATATCGATATTTGCCAATCCTTGAACGCCCCGCTGTCCAAATAAATTACGTTGAGCGGTGTTACCCCAAATCAAGTTTATATTTAAAATCGCGCCAGACTCAATCTTTTTACTTGGCCATACGCGTACGCTAGGACTAATTTGGGCTTCTTCTCCCACCGTGGAAAGGGAACCAACTACCGCAGCTTCCAGTACGTGAGCGCGACGGTCTACACGGGTACCACGGGAAATTACGCAGGCGCTCAATTGAGCTTCGTCGCCAAGTATTGCTCCATTCCATATAATTGGGCGTTTCAGGTTGGCATCGGCACCAATGGTAACGTTATCTCCGATAACGCTTCCCGCTTCTATATGTACTCTATTGCCTATACGGCAATTGTCGCCAATTAAAGCTGGTGTATCAATTATCGCTGAAGACTCGATGTGAGTGTTTTGACCAACCCATAAACCAGGAGAAGCTTCCTTGTAGGGAAAATCAGCTTCAACTTTTTGATTGAGAATATCATACTGAGCTTGGCGGTAAGCATCTAAATGTCCTACATCACACCAGTAACCGGAAGCAATATAACCAAACATCGGTTCGCCTTTTTCCAGTAGTAGTGGGAATAAGTCCTTGGAAAAGTCTGATTCTTGGTTTACTGGTAGATATTCCAAAACTTCGGGTTCGAGAATATAAGCGCCGGTATTAACCGTATCGGAAAAAATTTCGCTAGTGGAAGGTTTTTCTAAAAAGCGGTTAATACGTCCTTCTTCATCGGTAATAACTACTCCAAATTCAATTGGATTGGGAACGCGGGTCAAAATTAAAGTAGCTTTGGATTTTTTTTCTTTGTGATATTTAATTGCAGCAGTTAAGTCAAAATCAGTAATACTATCTCCACTTATGACTAAAAATGTATCATCTAGAAGTTCGGCGATATTCTTTACACAACCTGCCGTACCTAGAGGTTGGTCTTCTTCCACAGCATAGGTCATTTGTACGCCAAAATCGCTACCATCTTGGAAGTAGTCTCGCATGGTATCTGGCAGATAATGCAAGGTCGCAATAATTTCTGTAATGTTGTGCCGTTTGAGAAGATTGATAATGTGTTCGGCGATTGGTCGATTGAGGATGGGCACCATTGGTTTGGGCAAGTCACAAGTTAACGGACGAAGCCGCGTCCCCGAACCTCCAGCCATAAGTACTGCTCGCATAAATCCTCCATTTCAGGTTTTTTCTAACAGTCGTAACTGTATTACTTGTATTGAATTGAACTACTGGGTACTGAAGTACTAAAAATTGAGAACTACTGATAAGGCACCCTTGGTTATTACC
>JBCBQE010000360.1:0-6739 GCA_039820385.1 Cyanobacteria bacterium J06635_10 | reverse complement strand
TTGTATCCAGCGGATTCGTAAAAAAATTGACCCTATTGACAAGAGAGGATGGATTGAAAGTATTCGCGGGGTTGGTTATCGCTTTCGTCAAGCAGATACTCATTCATGAAACTACCTTCGTTTCGTCTGAGAATTGCTTTATTCTCTTCAGTTCTTGCTGGTAGCGCTTTAATTGGCTTTGGTGCAGTTTCCTGGTTCCAGATTTACAATGCCAAAGTTAACCGTTTGGATACACAAATCGTCAATCGGTTAATGCGTCCGCCTAGAAGACTGCCTCCGCAATTTTACCATAAAGTGCGATGGCAGGAGTATACAGATTTACTATCTAATATATTAGAAGTAAATACAGAAATTCCGATTGCGCTCTTAGTGCTTGACGCACAAGGTAACAGATTATATCAATCTCAGGAAGTAGTTGAAGATAAAGATTTACATCGTCTATTAGTTAAAAGATTAGAGTTAACAAAACCCTTTCCTCGCAAACCATCTTTAAAAATACCTCCACCTCCACCTCCCTTAACTACAGAAGCAACAAAAACAGGAACTTGGCGAATTGCTGCTGTTAAACATACTCCTCCCTTGCCTGCATATTTGCAAAATAGAAACCGTCGAAATACAGAAAACGCAGAGAAAACAAGTAAACAGAGGAATATTCAAATTGCGATCGCGGTTAATTTGCAAGTAGTAAATCAAGAAATGGCTACAATTAATAATATTTTCTTGATTTCTATCCCTGGAGTGTTGTTATTAATTGCAATTGGTGCATGGTTGTTGTCTGGAAGTGTTTTACGTCCGATAAATCAATTAACCAGTGTCATTCAACAGGTAAGTGCGAAAGGATTAGATAAAAGAATTCCTAACAATAAAACAGATGTGGAATTTGTGCAGTTAATCCAGGTATTTAACCAAATGCTTGAACGTCTAGAACGCAGTTTTCATCAAGCTTCTCGTTTCAGTGGCGATGCTGCTCACGAACTGAAAACACCGTTAACTATTTTGCAAGGAGAATTAGAAAGGACATTACAGCAGGTTACTCCTGGAAGTGAAGTACAGCAGCGTTTAAGCTATCTATTAGATGAAGTCCATCGTCTTAATGGAATTATCCGTAAACTTTTACTACTGTCTTTAGCGGATGCAGGAAAATTGAGTCTATATCTGGTGAAGGTTGATATTTCGGAGTTGTTATTTGAGATGTTAGAAGATGTGGAAATGCTGGCTCCTCATCTGACAGTAAAAACTAATATTGCTAAGAGCTTGAAAGTTAAGGGTGACAGGGATTTACTGATGCAGGTTTTGCAAAATCTAATTAGCAACGCGATAAAATATAATCTTGCCGACGGTTGGATAAAAGTTGATGCCTTCGCAAATCAAAATTCACTTCAAGTAACCATTGTCAATGCATCCGAAGGAATAAAAGATGAGAATAGAACTCGAATTTTTGACCGTTTTCATCGAGGAGATCCATCTCGCAACCGTAAAGTAGAAGGAATTGGATTGGGTTTGAGCCTTGCTCGTGAAATCGTTCGCGCTCATAATGGTGAGTTGATACTAGATGCAGCGTTGGAGGGGGAGACATCTTTTAGTCTTAGTTTGCCAATGTTGTGAGGTTAAATAAACACCCTCTAAAATTTGGATTACTAGATAACCACCTCACATCTATACCGCTTCCGAATTTATATCCAAATTTTAAGAAAAATGAAGCCCACACATCTATGCGAAACTACTCATTCCCAATTAAAATCTACCAAAGTCGGGGTATAAATTAAAAACCCCTGCTTCAAAAACCATTAATTTTCCGAATCGCTGTGAAATTAAGTCGCCTAATTCCTTTTTTCGATGAAAATGTATCTAGTTGGGCTGTAGAAGCACGCCTGTTGCGCTGGTTAACCTTAATTTGGTTGTTTGTTGGCTTAGCCGTGCTATTTTCGGCTTCTTATCCAGTTGCTGATGTTAAGCATGGTGATGGGTTGTACTTTTTCAAGCGTCAACTGATAACTGTATTCTTGGGCTTGATACTCTTTAACATCATTGTAAATTTACCCTTTCGCAAAATATTAGGGGTATCTCATTGGTTATTAATGTTGTTTTTGGTGTTGATTTTTCTGACTTTAGTTCCCGGTTTAGGAACTAGGGGGGTTTATGGTACGAGTCGTTGGTTATCTATTGGAGGATTCCCAATTCAACCTTCGGAATTTGCTAAACCTTTTTTAGTGTTACAGAGTGCGCGAGTTTTTGGACAATGGGAAAGACTTGGTTGGGGTATTCGCATTGCTTGGTTAGTGGTTTTTGGTTTTGTCTTATTAGGAATTCTGGCGCAACCTAATTTAAGTACTACCGCCCTTTGCGGTATGACTGTTTGGTTAATCGCTCTTGCTGCTGGTTTACCTTACAGATATTTGGGAGGTACTGCTGGTGCAGGAGTCTTGTTAGCGCTTTTGAGTGTTACCATCAATAGATATCAACGCTTGCGTATTACTTCTTTTATTAATCCTTGGGACGATCCACGCAATACAGATTATCAGTTAATTCAAAGTTTATTAGCAATAGGTTCGGGTAATACTTGGGGCTCGGGATTTGGACTTTCGCAACAAAAGCTTTCTTGGCTACCAATTCAGGATAGTGATTTTATTTTTGCTGTATTTGCTGAAGAATTCGGTTTTGTTGGTAGCGTGACGCTGTTGGTAATGTTAGCTGTGTTTGCAACTTTAGGTTTCATTGTCGCTCTCAAGGCTAAGAATACCATGTATAGGTTATCGGCAATTGGTATTACTATTTTACTTACAGGACAATCGTTTATAAATATTGGTGTTGCTAGTGGTGTTTTACCAACTACAGGTTTACCTTTACCCTTTTTTAGCTATGGGGGAAGTTCGATCATTGCGACATTGGTTGCCACATCTTTATTAATTCGAGTTGCACGAGAAAGTAATGAAGCTGATGTGCTTCCCCTGCGAAGACAGCCTCCGAAAAATCGCCGCGATCGACGGTTTTTACATAAGAATAAATTTTAAGTGGATATTTTTTCTCTGGCAATAAGAAAATATAAAATTACGTAGCGATTTTTGCAGTAAAGTGTAAGTAGACTCATTTTAAGTTCAGTTTACCAACCGTTTTTTTTATCTAGCCCGCATCGGCGGGCTTTATTTATGAATGGATATTCGATTTTGGATTTTAGATATAGGAATCCTAATTGATATCATGTTCAGATGAACACCCCACCCGCGCTTCAAAGCGCACCCTTCCCGCAGGCGGGGAGGGTTGGCTCCGGGGTTATAGATCTACCATCAATAGATGAAATGTGCTGTAACGCCTAACAACTAACAACTAATTGATATGTCTTGGTTTCTCTTCGCAATTTCCACAGCTTTTTTAGAATCACTCAGGGATATTTTCAATAAAAAGACAATTAATCTAGTTGATGAATATATTAGTACTTTTTCTTTAAATTTATTCACGGCAATCTGTTCTTTACCGCTATTATTATTTAACGATATTCCAACTCTAGGAAATAACTTTTGGTATGCTGTAATTGCCATCGGAATTTGTAATACCACAGCCTATTTACTTTTTTTCAAAGCCATTAAAGCTTCTGATTTATCAATAGTCGCGCCGATAACTACATTAAGTCCGATATTACTTTTAATCACCTCTCCGTTTATTGTTGGTGAATTTCCCAACGCCATCGGTATTTTAGGAATATTTATCATTGTAATTGGCGCTTATGTATTGAAATTTCAAGATAAAAGTAGAGGATATCTATTTCCTCTGAAATCTTTATTTAGCGAAACGGGACCAAAATTAATGTTTGGCGTAGTATTAGTTTGGAGTATTTCCGCCAATGTTGATAAAATTGGCGTGCAAAATTCCTCTCCTATAATGTGGGCGATCGCCGGACATTTGAGTGTAGCTATATTTTGCTTACCCATATTATTTATTAAATCTAAACCCAATATCCAAAATATTAAATCTTGTGGTCGAAACTTAATTTTAATCGGTTTTATAAATGCCTTGGCGATCGTTTGTCAAATGACTGCATTACAACTTGCTCTGGTATCTTTTGTAATTGCAGTCAAACGTACCAGCGCTTTATTTAATGTTTTGTGGGGTTGGTTAATTTTTAAAGAGAAAGGCATTAAAGAAAGAATTGCTGGTTCGATGATTATGATTTTGGGAGTTGTTGTGATCACTTTATCGAAAATGGTTTAGTTACAATACCCTAAAGGGTATTGCTACATTTACGAAGCCTGCCGGAGGGCAGGCTTTGTTTGTGTAGCCCTAGGCTTATAGCCTATGGGCGTTTTGCACGTTTGATTATTCATTGTTAATTTATAATTGATTATTGTTCATTGTTCATTGATTAAGCTAAAATTCAAGCAGCGCAAGCATTCCCCGTAATATTTATTCCATGCTCGAAACCCTGCAAACTCAACTTTATCAATTAGAACAATTTGCGAATACGCTTGTTTCTAACCAATTAACTCACCTCAATTTACTCAGCATAGGCATCATCTTTCTAGCTGGATTGCTTACCAGCCTTACTCCTTGTATGCTTTCCATGCTACCCATCACCATTGGTTATATCGGCGGTTATGAAGCGAAAAGCCGCATCCAAGCAGCCGCACAATCTACTTGGTTTGCTTTGGGATTAGCCACTACTCTTGCAGGACTCGGTATTATAGCAGGAGTTGTCGGAAAAGTCTACGGTCAAATCGGTATCGGTTTACCCATTATTGTCAGCATCATTGCAATTCTCATGGGATTAAATCTCCTCGAAGCTTTACCTCTACAACTTCCTGACTGGGGTGGTACCGAATGGATTTCTCAAGAATTACCCCAAGGTGTGAGAGCATATTGTATTGGTTTGAGTTTTGGTTTGGTGGCTTCTCCTTGCAGTACTCCTGTTCTAGCAAGTTTACTGGGATGGGTTGCCAATACCAAGGATTTAATCTTAGGTGCTGCTTTGCTACTTTCCTACACCGCAGGTTATGTTACACCGTTGATTTTAGCGGGTACTTTTACTGCTTCAATTAAAAAGATCGTCGAAATACGTCGCTTTTCTGGTTGGATTAATCCCGTCAGCGGCGCTTTATTAGTCGGATTTGGCGTATTTTCATTAATTTCTAGAATCCCCTTGTAGAGACGTAGCAGTGCTACGTCTCCAACAATCTGAAATCATAATTTGATATTTTGATTTACCAAAATCTTAGAACCTATTTATAAATAAAGAATAAAATTCTCGTAGGGGAGGCTTTTAGGCGGTGTAGATTCTCTTCCCGCATTATTGCCGTGCCATTGTGTTAGATGCACAATTAAATCGGATTTTTACGATAATATTGAATCGGTAAGATCGCACCAATATTGATGGTGCGTTATGGCAAATTCTGATTGACGAGGGAGCCGTCATACCTTGGGTAGCCATAACACACCCTACTAATAAATTATTTTATAAATACCCTCTCAGATATATAGTTAATCCAAAATCCAAAATCTAAAATCCAAAATTAAATGACTTTAGAAGAATCATCAAACAAATCACCGTTAGCTGTATTTACAAGCTATTTCCGCAAAGAGTTTCTACCCATACTCACAGATTTACGATTAGCGATAATTCTGCTGTTGGCGATCGCAATATTTAGCATTACTGGTACAGTTATTGAACAAGGACAATCTATCGCTTTCTATCAAGCAAATTACCCGGAGAATCCAGCTTTATTCGGCTTTTTAACCTGGAAAGTGCTGATAATTCTCGGTTTAGACCATGTTTATCGTACTTGGTGGTTTCTAGCTTTACTGATCTTATTCGGAACTAGTTTAACTGCTTGTACCTTCACTCGCCAACTTCCAGCCCTGAAAGCTGCACGTCGTTGGAAATTCTACGACAAACCCCAGCGTTTTCAAAAGCTGGCGTTAAGTGCGGAATTCGATGTGGAAGCGGATAATTTTACATCTATCGAAAATCTTAACGAAATTCTGCAAAAGCGTAGCTACAAAGTTTTCCAAGAAGATACAGATAAACTCTACGCTCGGAAAGGAATCATCGGTAGAATTGGTCCGATTATAGTTCACATCGGTATTGTAGTTACTTTACTCGGCTCAATTTTGGGTGCGATGACGGGATTTATCGCTCAAGAATTGGTTCCCAGCGGCGCAACTTTCCAAGTTAAAAATATCATAGATGCTGGACCTTGGGCCGCAGCACAAGTTCCCAAGGATTGGGCTGTGAAAGTAAATCGCTTCTGGATTGATTACACTCCAAGCGGCGGTATTGACCAATTTTACTCGGATATGTCGGTATTAGATAAGGAAGGAAAAGAAGTAGACGGCGATAAAATTTATGTTAACCATCCCTTGCGATACAAAGGCGTTACTTTTTATCAAACAGATTGGGGAATTTCATCTGTAAAGGTTCGAGTTAACAAAAGCCCAATTTTTCAACTCCCCATGGCGCAACTCGACACCGGAGGTAAGGGAAGAATTTGGGGAACTTGGATTCCTACTAAACCAGATTTAAGTGAAGGAGTTTCCTTATTAGCTAAAGACTTACAAGGAACCGTATTAATTTACGATGCCCAAGGTAAACTAGTAAATACCGTCCGCGAAGGAATGTCGGCTGAAGTAAACGGTGTTACCTTAAAAGTATTAGAAGTAGTTGGTTCTACGGGGTTACAAATTAAAGCTGACCCAGGTATACCAGTAGTTTACGCTGGATTTGCCATCCTAATGCTGGGAGTAGTTATGA
>JBCBQE010000359.1:0-6769 GCA_039820385.1 Cyanobacteria bacterium J06635_10 | reverse complement strand
GATTCTCACTTCCCCTACATTCACTACAGTTACAGGGAACCAAGGTTTTATATTTTAATCGCTCAAAGGAACGATGAATTTTATCAAGTTCGTGGTTGACAACTGTGAATAATTCTTTTTTGCGGTTACCCGATACCCTTACTTTAATTTCGCTTTGATTATAATTTTCAATGACTTCAACCCTAGCTTGATCTTTGTTGAGAATAACCCCGCTTCTCCAAACGAGTTCCTGTTTTTCGATCCAAGGATGTGTTTCTACAATGAAGCGGGTAATAATACCTTTGGGCATGAATTCGTATTTGTAGCGCAATATGAGATTATTAAATTTATCCCAGGTGTATTTGGGTTGATTAAAATCAAGTAGTTGTGGTGCAATATAATTACCGGGATTATTAGGAATAGGATAGCAAAGTTTAAACCGCATCATTAACTGCAGCAATTCATCTTGCATATCAGTATATTGCTTATCTTTCCAAATATCAGCTAGTTGTTCGAGGTTAAAACATCCCAGATTATCCCTGACAATTCTATTATCTAATACTTTATAAACCGAAGTCGTGGCCCATTCTGGTTTGAGAATTACATAATGTTTGAGTATAGCATCGTCTTGGAAGTGTAAAAAAACGCCGAGGTCATGTAAAAAGCCACTCAGCAAAATTATATCTTTATCTTCAGTTAAATTATGTTTTTTACAAAGTTGATAATACTCTTCTCTATTAATGTAATTGCGGGAATCTTGTTCTATCGCTGAACGGATTTCCACCCAGATTTTTGGTAATTCGGTACCAACATGTTCGAGTTTGACAATCTGATTTTGAATTTCTTGTTTAATTTTTGCTAAACCACGATTTTTAGCTAAATTCGTTGCTAAAACTTCTTTTAAATTTAAAAATTCTCCTCGCAACTCACCTTCGTTGATTTCACAGTGACGGTCTTGTTTTTCGTTTTTAATAATAAAAATTGGGCTTTTATTGCTTAAAAGTTCCGCAACCTTTATCCACCAGTAAAAGTTAGTATTTTCTTTGCGGGTATCGGCTACTAAAGCATAAAGAGAACGCTTAGTGAGGAAAAACTGATGGGTTTGATGGTAGATTTCTTGTCCACCAAAATCCCAAATATTGACGCGAAATTCTTTACCATTTTCGAGTGGGAATTTCCACTGGATTACATCAATTCCTTGAGTTGATTCTTCATCAGACTTGAGTTTGTAGTTTTCATCTTCAATTTTCTTAGCTAAAGAAGTTTTACCCGCTCCTCCTTCTCCAATAATCAATAATTTTGCTTCGTAGAGGCTGTCAGTTCTTTGTTCTAACTGTTGCTTGTAAAAATTTAAGATTGCTTGAGAGTCTTGATCTCGGATTTCTAGTGGAAGTGATTTTAGGGTATTAGGATAAAGGGTAAATTCTCTTAGCGATGAATGTAAACGTCCAATTTCTGCTGGTAAACTACTCAGTTTATTTTCAGTGAGGTCGAGGGATTGCAAACTGGTGAGTTGTCCAATTTCTGGTGGTAAACTACTCAGTTGATTGTACGAGAGGTAGAGGGATTGCAAACTGGTGAGTTGTCCAATTTCTGCTGGTAAACTACTCAGTTGATTGTACCAGAGATAGAGGGATTGCAAATTGGTGAGTTGTCCAATTTCTGGTGGTAAACTACTCAGTTGATTGTACGAGAGGTTGAGGAATTGCAAACTGCTTAGTTGTCCAATTTCTGGTGGTAAACTACTCAGTTGATTCCGACTGAGGCCAAGAGATTGCAAGTTACTTAGTTGTCTAATTTCTGCGGGTAAATTACTCAGCCGATTCTGGTAGAGATTGAGAGTTTGCAAACTGCTTAATTGTCCAATTTCTGATGGTAAACTACTCAGTTGATTGCTTTCGAGGTAGAGGGATTGCAAATTGGTGAGTTGTCCAAATTCTGCGGGTAAACTACTCAGTTTATTTCCGGCTATCTGAAGTTCTTCAAGTTGATTAAGCAATCCTATTTCTTTCGGTAATTCCCTCAAATTATTGCCGATGCAACCATTTTTTTGATCGTATTTACCGAGAACTAACTTCTTAAGTTGAGTCAATTTACCAATCTCAGCAGGTAAAGCCGTCAACTTCATACCAGAAAGGTCTAATTCTGTCAATCCTTCTGTTGCTGCTTTTTCAATTACCTCTAGCAATTCTTCTTCGGTCATCAGCCAGCACTGAGATATACACTATATTATTATTGGGTTTTTTTTATAGAACTTATGCAATGCCTGATATTACCGTAGGGCAATGTGCGATCGCGAAGCGCATGCCCTTCGGGCTTATCGCGAAGCAATGCTAAAGGTTTATCGCATTATTCAATAAATCAACAACAAATACCCAAAATGACCGACAATGATCGAGGTAAATCCGATTTAACAGTGAGCGGTACCATGGCAGTGAACAGTGAACCTCTAAATATGGGTTGAATATCCAAATAATTCGGGCCAACTTCGTTCCTGTAGCTCCTACCCTGCTCCTTCGTTTTAACCTTGAGGAATCATTTTCTTATGTCATTCATATCTCGTTTTATTTGCGTAATATTCTTGAGCTTAACTACTACTTTAATCTTCCCAGCTTCGGGCTTTGCGGATTCTTCTAACTTAGGTGTAATTGACAATCATCTTGCTGCCTGCCCTCCTTCTCCAAATTGTGTCGTCAGTCAAAATGGCGATAAAAAACATGCGATCGATCCAATTCCCTATCATGTCGATCGCGATAAAGCCAAAGAAACTTTACTCAAAGTACTTACAGTTGTTCCCCGTACAGAAGTTATAGAAGAAACTGATAATTACATTCACGCTCTTTCTAAAAGCAGAATTTTTAAATTTATCGACGACGTAGAATTTTATTTTCCCACCGACGAAAATGTAATTCATATGCGTTCTGCATCTCGCGTGGGAGAATCTGATTTAGGTGTTAATCGCAGACGTATGGAACAAATTCGTCTGGCAATGCAAGACTTGAATCAGTGAACAGTGAACAGTGAACAGTGAGCAGTTAGGAGTTAGGAGTTAAGAATTTAGAATTTAGAATTTAGAATTCTCTCCCCATCTCCCCATCTCCCCATCTCCCCATCTCCCCTTTCTTATCCCCCCTCTCCTTAATAAGGAGAGGGGATGGGGAGCCACTGCGTTGCGGAGGTTCCCTCCGTTGTAGCAAGTGGCGTGGTGAGGTTACCGCTCCATATCCCCAACTTCCTTGGGTACTCCCGCAGTCAAGACTTCACATCCGGTAGCTGTCACTAACACATCATCTTCGATGCGAATTCCAATTCCCATCCATTTTGGATCGACATGCGGTTGTTCTTCTGCGGGTTCGGCTCCTGGTAAAATATAAATTCCCGGTTCTACTGTCAAAACATGTCCCGGTTGCAAAATCAACGGGTTATCATCACCATGTTGATAAACTCCCACATCATGGACATCTAACCCCAACCAATGTC
This sequence comes from Cyanobacteria bacterium J06635_10, assembly GCA_039820385.1. Taxonomy (GTDB): domain Bacteria; phylum Cyanobacteriota; class Cyanobacteriia; order Cyanobacteriales; family Nostocaceae; genus Rivularia. The sequence continues at coordinate 3,310 of JBCBQE010000359.1, read as the reverse complement.
CCGTACGGTGCATATAATAAGGTTTATATTTCTCTTCTTCAATTAATTTATCTACTTCACCTTGAAGAATACCCAATTCTACCATCCCTTCCACCAATACCCGCAAAGCAGTATCGTGAATTAAATTGTAAGGATTTCCTGGCCTTACTTGTGCGATCGCCTGTTTCTGCGCTGATAAAACTAACTCATACAATGTCTTTTGTTCGTCAGTAAACTTTCCACCCACGGGAAAGGTACGAGTAATATCGGAATTATAATAATTATAAGAACAACCAGCATCAATTAACAGTAAATCTCCATCCTGCATTTGACGGTTATTTTCGATATAGTGCAATATACAGGAATTCGCACCAGATGCCACAATCGAAGGATATGCTGGCCCCAAACCACCGTGTTTTCTAAAAATGCCCTCCATCTCTGCTTGAACTTCGTATTCATAAATTCCCGGTTTCGTCATCTCCCGCGCTACATTATGGGCTTCTACGGCAATATCCGCAGCTTTTCGCATTAATTCCAATTCCGATTCGCTTTTCACCAACCGCATACCATGTAAAATAGTACAGGTATCTTGAATTGCTGTTGGACCTTTACCACGTTTGGGATAAGTTCGCAATAACCTTTGGTAATGGGTGAGGAGAGTTTCGTTAAAAGATTTATCCCGTCCAAAACGATAATAAATTTTATCTGCGTTTAATAAATATTGGGGTAGTTTTTCATCTAATTCATTGATGGGGTAAGCTTCGTCAGCACCATACATTTCCTTTGCTGCATCCACCCCAGTTAGATAACCAGTCCAAACTTCCTTGGTAATATCTTTGGGTTGTACAAACAAGATAAACTTATGTTCATCGTGATGAGGAGCTAAAACCGCCACAGCTTCAGGTTCGTTAAAACCAGTTAAATAGAAAAAATCGCTATCTTGACGGTAAACGTATTCTACATCATTGTGCATTGTAGCCATAGGGGCACTGCGAAAAATTGCAGTACCGTTACCAATCTTTGACATTAATGCTTCCCGGCGCTGGCGATATTCTACTTGCATAGTTATCTGATATTTTTTGTTTCTATTCTCCAAGGTAATACTATTTTAGATTTTGGATTTGCCCAAACCTAGCGCTCAGATTTTCTTTGCGGCAGATTTTGGATTGTAATGTCTGAAAATTAAAATTTAGTGTGGCTTGTCAATATAATTATTTACCATTCCTGTTTTAAATCGACTTTCTCCAAAATCAATAACTCAGTTTCTTTATTCGGTAAAAACCCCAGCTTTTAGGCAAATAATTGTTTTACATCAGATATTCTCAATGAAGTTCAAAGATTAAAACTACTATTATACAAAAATTTCAGACTTCTCAATCGTGTTACTAAAAGATCGATAAAGTCGAGTATTTAAATAAAACACATATATTGTTTACAGAGATTTTACCTATTCAACCAAAACGGAGTACATACTGATATTTAAGTAAACGAATCTGATTTCAAACATATTTCTCTATCACAATCAAGGTGAGATTACACAATAAGTACGGGTTTGTCTTCATATAGCGTCCTAAATGATATGTGAGAACTATCAAAGCCTGTAATACTTATTGAATAAAGATTTTTCCGAGCATTTCACACAAATAATTGCGGATTGTTATATCAATTTGACTAGATTAGTTTTTTATCTAGTTTTAATAAATCCTATAACAGTCTATTACTACCAACAGTGTTTCTAATAATCTTGGTTATTAGGAAAAAATAAATTTGTCTTTTTTTACTAATTCCGCGTTAAAAAATTTATCTTTTGGAGAAACAATAATGAATATATACAAGGCTTTTAACAAATTATCAATAATTACTGGAGTAGTTGTCGCTTTTTCCTTAGTATCGCCAAAAGCAGAAGCAGCAGTTATTACACTTGATTTTGAAGGTATCGAAGATCTAGAATCTGTTGAAGACTTTTACAAAGATGATTTTGGTATTACTTTTTCTGCCAATGCATTAGCTCTTACTGACGCAGATGCAGGTGGAAGTGGTAACTTTGGTGGAGAACCTACTCCAGATAATGTTTTATTTTTTCTAGGGGGCGATTCGGCAGTAATGAACGTTGAGGATGGATTTGATACTGGCTTTTCCTTCTTTTATTCAGCAATTAATCAACCAGGATTTATCAATGTATACGATGGATTAAATGGAACCGGTAATTTGCTTACGACTTTAGAATTGCCAACAACACCATTTAATGGCGCTCCAGATCCAACAGGTTTTTTTAGCCCTTTTGTGCCTATAGGCATTAGCTTTGATGGTATTGCTAAATCAGTTGACTTTGGTGGTTCAGCGAACCAAATAGTCTTTGACAATATAACTCTAAACTCTAGTGTACCAGGCTCAGGTAATACCCAAAAAGTTCCCGAACCCACAACTATTTTAGGAAGTCTAGCAGCAATAGCATTAGGCAGTAAATTTACACGTAAGCATTAAAATCTTGGAAACTAAGTTACATAAGAACTAATTATGATTGTATAAGTCACAATTTAGCCCGAAGGCTTTTTCTTTAACCAGACATAAGGCAGATAGCAAAGACAAAGCAATCGAGTAAAATTACAGTAGTTATTTACTGCTAACCCCACCTTTTAATTATCAAGAGGTGGTTTTTTTTGCGTTCATTAACGTTCTTTAATACCCACATTCTAGGATTGCTTTCCTATACAGAGCAAGTGTAGCGCAGTAATCCAGTTGTAATCACAGGCTTTTTTGCATCAATCCTATAACTACAGTACTTACGCAATTGTCACAAAACCCTGGTTGGTGCCGTACTACAAAAAATGTGCCAGTTGCATAAGTCCTAAACTAAAAAGCAAAATCCGTATCAAAACAAAATTTTACTGCCAATATGGCAACCTTTATATAAAATAATCAACTTAAATATGTGGTATTTGATCTGGGTGATAAATCGCAGAAAACTTGATAAACAGCGATTTATATCTACTATTTTTCTAGATTTTCAATTAAATCAATATTCAACAACATAAATGGAATCAAATACTAATAAATCTAATCGCTTAGATGCACTATTGGCTCTACGCGGTTTTGGCTGTTTGATGGTAGTAGTTATTCATTGCGCTCCACCCAGAAAATCAATTATTGATAACGGTTTGGATTTGAGTTGGTTGATGTTTAGTCATGGCGCGATCGCAGTTTGGATTTTCTTTGTGTTATCGGGTTATTTGATGGGTAAGGCTTTTTATACAAAACGTTATAGTATTGATGTAGCAGGGGTGATCAACTTTTGGCGAAATCGTGCGTTGAGAATTTTTCCACTTTATTA
>JBCBQE010000358.1:0-6790 GCA_039820385.1 Cyanobacteria bacterium J06635_10 | reverse complement strand
CCGAAACCTTATTGCTTGAGTTACCTAAAACCCTTGGATTATATGTTACTCAAGAACAGTTCGTAGCCCTAAGTGCAGCAAACCGAGACTTGAAACTTGAAAGAAATGCACAAGGAGAGTTAATTGTGAATCCACCAACAGGTTGGGAAACTGGAAGATTTAATTCGAGTATTTCGGGAGAATTATATTTATGGTGGCGCAATTCTGGTGAATCGGGTTTAGTCTTTGACTCTTCTACTGGCTTCATTTTACCCAACGGTGCTACTCGCTCTCCCGATGCTTCCTGGGTAAGTCAAGAAAGATGGGATGCACTTACTCCAGAGCAAAAAGGAACTTTTGCCAATATCTGTCCGGATTTTGTGGTTGAATTACGTTCTGGTTCCGATAGAATTGAGCCTTTACAAGCTAAGATGAAGGAATATATCGACAATGGCGCGAAATTGGGTTGGTTGATCGATCCACAAAATCGACGAGTAGAAATTTATCAACTAAGTAAGACAGTAAAAGTATTAGAAAATCCTACTGAATTATTCTGTGAAGAAGTTTTACCGGGTTTTGTGTTGAATTTACGTAGAGTGTGGAATTGAAATTTGAAAATTTAAAAATTTATTTAATTTATCCCAATATTGAATAATCTGCTGTATTTTCAAAGCTTTTGTTTTATCGCCAGACATTATAGGCTATCAAGCATAGAGATTAACCTATGTAGAAAATTCTATGCAACAGTCTAATAGTAATTCTGGAGATATTCTACGGCAACTAGTCACCTTCGCTGCCGTAATTATTGCTTTTCTTGTCAATGTCTTATCAAATATTTTCCCCCTTAACGGACTTACAATTGGCGAGATATCTAATACTTTTTTCAAAAACGTTTTAATTATTCCTGCTAGCTACGCCTTTGCTATTTGGGGATTAATCTACCTCGGATTATTTGCTTTTGCAATTTATCAAGTCTTACCTTCCCAACGAGAAAATCCCAATTTACGCCAAACAGCATACCTGTTAACAATTGCATTAGTTGCTCAAAGTATTTGGGTGTATTTATTTTTATCTCGGTTTTTCATAGCTTCGGTTTTTGCAATGCTGTTAATTTTAGTACCCTTAATAGCTATGTATCTGCGCTTGGAAATTGGAAATACACCTGCATCACGAGCAGAAAAATGGTTTGTTCGCTATCCCATCAGCATTTATCTCGGTTGGATAAGCGTTGCGACTATCGTAAACATCGCAAGTGCTTTAGATATCAATAATTGGAACGGTTTAAATATATCCGCAGAAATATGGACTGCAATTATGGTAATTATTGCCACAGTTCTAGCTGCGATCGCACTTCTTCAACGCCAAGATATTGCATACAGTGGAGTTACCCTATGGGCATTAATTGCTATTGCAATTAAACATTGGGAAAATTCAACATTGAAAATAGTAGCGCTATTATCCACTTTCCTACTCATCGCAATCGGATTATTTTCACTTTTCACCCACTCCAAGAAACATTAAAATTTTGTATATAAAAGGTATGCGCGCTAAGTATTAAATTGTATAAGATTACCTGCTAAGGCGTAGCTCAATCTCAAGTGACCATATCTCCTCAGGAGACGCTTTGCGAACAGGCCTTGGTGGCTGGTATCTCCATACTCAATTTCCCATTTCTAAAGCGTTTCTAAATAACTTAATAAATCGGCCATTTCTTCAGTACTCGGCTGAAATTTGGGCATTGGCGGGGTATCTCCCCCAATTACTTGGTGAATTAGTCCATAACGTGATTTACGTTTAGATACCCTTTCTAAAGAAGGGCCAACACTTCCCGTTGCTTCTAAGCCGTGGCAGCCAGCGCAATTAATTTGAAAAATTGCGTGTCCTTGGGTAGCGTTTCCTGCCTTAGACAGTACAGTTTTAATATAGGGGTCGGAAGTTCTCACCATATTTACAGCAAAAATGCCTAATAGGATTGCTAGCAGAACCGCTAACATGAAGAATGCGATTCGCCCCATCAGAGTGTCCGGTTTGGTAATCTGGTTATCCAAAAGGTTTGCTGTCAAGGTCGGAGTCTACAAAAATATTTCATTTCATACACATAGCTTAAAAGTTCTTGACTGTGTCTGCAAGCACCGAATGGGATTTTTACATCCCGAATGTGGCTCAAATTCTCTCTAGGAGCGCTGTTTGCTGCATCTAGATGGTAAGATGAAAGACAGTAAATAAATATGAAAAATTGCAATAAGGAGACGACCATGGTTGAACCATTACTTGACGGAATTGTTATAGGTTTAGTTTTCGTGACCTTATCCGGTTTGTTTTATAAAGCTTACGAGCAATACAAACGCGGCAACCAGCTCGGACTTTAATAGTTACCGTTGACCAGTTAACAGTTACCAGTGAATGGCATTGTATCGGTGAATACTGATAACTGATAACTGGTCATTTATTGCGGTAAAAGCTAACCGCTGTGTTTCCATAAACTTTTTGACGGCAGATTTCCCAATCCGGAATTTCTGGCGATGTCCATAATTTTGGATTGTGTTCTACTGCGATTTCTCCATTAATATCTAGAAGCTGATAGCGAGCGATCGCTTCTAATACTGGCTTGTATAATTCACTTGCATAAGGTGGATCAAAATAAATTCTATCAAACTGCTGTTCGCTAAGTTTAGGCAACTGCTGTAATATATCTCCTGGCAAAAGTTTCCATTCTTGTTCGGAATTTGCCACTTGCCGCCAATTTTGCGTTATTGTGTCGCAAGCAATTTTAGATTTTTCGACACCTACTACAAGACTAGCTCCTCGACACAAAGCTTCTGCACCCATAGAACCCGTTCCGCTGCACAAATCTAACCAGCGACAATCCGTAATTCTTCCCTGCCAAATATTAAATATCGCTTCTCTTACGCGGGCGCTAGTCGGTCTGGTTTGCTTACCTGGCAATGTTTTTAACTTTCGATTCCCGTAGATTCTCAGCAAAATGATTTTTGTGTTTTTCTCGCTTAAGCGACATAAGTATCCTTACCTGCCACTATTCTATGGCAGAAAACATCAATTAGATTGTTACATTAAATTATAATTGCTTGCATTGTGAATTAAATTAAGATATGTGCAATTTATTAAACTGCTATTTTTTCACGTACTTGAGAGACAAAATTAGAAAGTATTTGTAGTCCAACATTAGAGGATTTCTCGGGATGAAACTGAACTGCGGTCAAATTTTCGTAAGCAATAGCAGCAGTTACAGTTTGACTACCGTGAGTAACAGTTGCTGCATTCACTTTTTTTTCTACCGGATCGACATAGAAAGAATGAACAAAGTATACCCAAGGTTGAGGCGGTAAATGCTCCCATAAAAGACTTCTTGGCTGAGTTATTTCCAATTGATTCCAACCCATATGAGGAATTTTTATATTTGGCTCCCCGCGAAAACGTTTCACTTTTCCTTTAATAATTCCTAATCCATGCTCAACTCCCTCGGAGGATGATTCAAAAAGAATTTGCATTCCCAAACAGATTCCTAAGAAAGGTTTACCATCTGCGATGATATTTTTGATTGGTTCAACCAAACCGAGAGATCGCAAATTCTGCATTGCTGGATCAAATGCACCAACTCCGGGTAAAAAAAGTGCCGAGCTTCTTTCCAAATCTTGTGGAGAACTTGTGACTTTAGGAGTTGCACCAGTTTTTTCTAAAGCTTTACAAACCGAGTGCAAATTTCCCATGTCATAATCAATTACTGCAATTACCGTCATTAACTTACTCCTGATAAATTTATAAAGGTCAGGTGTTCCTATTTTAAATAATAAATTTTATGACGCAAAGATTGCTATTAACTTAGAAACAAATTTTGCCTTCTCCATTACAAATAGAATTGCGATCGTGACCACCTTTGGTCATAAATTATGGTGGAACCTTGAAAAAACTAGCTTTCAAAGTGGATACGTAATGAATTTTTCAAGTAAGGTTCCGCCATTTTTTGCGCAGTTTTTTGGTGACTTGCTGCTTAAAATTGCTTTACATTGCTGTATACATGGTAGATTTTATTTTCAAAGCTCACCTTACCTGTAAATTTACAACTTGTTAATTTGAATTGGGAGAAAAAAACGCCGAACTTTAACTCTATGCTATTCTAAGCGGCTCAATCGTGCAAAGTCACGCACCATTCCCACAGAAAATTTAAGTGGTAAGAATAACAGAACTTACGCCTTCGACCTTAATTTTTTGGAAGACTTGAGTACATATAAAACTAGTCGAATATAATACTGCTGCGATAGTTTTAAAACATCTTCTAACAAAAGCTATAGTACAGGTATATTCCTTGCAAGTAAGTAATATAGATTTACAGAAAGTGTGTTGCATACAACTATTGATTTGAAGCGATAAATAGCTGATATGGTAAAGCTGTTGACATCAAATACTATTGGGGTAATTGTTTGTCGAATCATAGAATCACTCAATTGTAGATAATCGACTACAACAAGAAAAAAGAGTTGTTGTATATTTACCAGCGTTGTTTTTTTGACTAAAAAAATCATCGAAACATCTTGTCTATTTCCGATTAATAATTTGTCATACAGGCACTTTCATCGATATAGATGCGTCTGTAATGGAACAAAAAACTAAGGATATATGTTCTCATTCTTACTTAATTTTCCCATCGCTCAAACAACTCCTCTTGCAACTCCACCTCTAGAAATATTGCAACCGCAACAAGTGCGTCCTTTACCGGGTAAACTTGATAATGTCCCAGTTTTTAATAGCAACAGTCCGGAATTAGTTCTCAAGGAAGGAATTCTGCTTTCAACTTTTCCTGCACTAGGGAAAAAAGTAGCACCAGCGCACCTTAATTTCCCCTTTAAAGGACGATTTGATATATTTGCTCATCATGTTGCCAAAGCACCATTACCAGATGATTTAAGGACGTTATACCTGGGGATAATTCTGCATAATCCGACCTCGCAACCCGTAACTGTAAATGTGTTACACGCAGCGAGTTATTTAAGTCAACCCGATGCGCCATTTATTGATTTACCATCCCAAAAAACTAATTATTTTGGTAGAGTTTTCGCAGGTCCGGGAAGTCGCGTCATGAGTGATATTCTTAGAAAGCGTCGTCAATCAACCTTACCTGCTAAATTGATAATTCCAGCAGGGGAGAGTCGAATGTTGTTGAATACACCAATTCCCGTGAAAGAACTGGAACCGCCAATCAATGGACGTTCTACCTTAATGCGATTGTGGAGTAGCGATCAAGTATATGCTGCGTCTCTAGCAATGTTTGCACCAACTGACGCAGAGGGAAGTGAACGTGCGCCAACATTACAAGAATGGCAAAATTTACTTGATAACGGTGACTTAGCAGGACCAAGAGATAAATCACCTACCCCACCAGAAGATATCAATCAACCAATAATTTACGGTAGAGTTTCAGGAGTTGCAAAAGGTTCTCAATGGAATTCTTTAGTAACTGATAGTTCTAAAAAAACTTATTTAACTATTCCTCAATCGGGTAAAGCTTTCTCCTACGGTATCGCTACTTTGCATCGCGGAACTTTGGGAACTAAGCAAATTCAAAGTGCGAAGATGCTGGTACGCTATCCCGATACTGCATATTATGCTCATGGTAATTATGGGATTTGGTATAGTTTGCAGTTACCTTTATTGAATAAATCCCAAGCATCGCAGACTGTTAAAGTATCATTGCAAACACCGATTAAAGAAGATAAATTAACTAAAAACGGATTGCGCTTCTTTGATAATCCATCTAAAAGAGTATTTTTTCGCGGTACGGTAAGGGTGCGTTATACAGATGACAATGGATTACCTCGCACGCGCTACCTACATTTAGTACAGAATAGAGGTCAAAGAGGAGAACCTTTGACAAAATTAAATATGAAACCAGGTGCTAGAAGACTTGTAGAAGTTGATTTATTGTATCCCCCTGATGCGACACCACCGCAAGTACTTACAGTTGAAACGGAAGATAAATAATTATTGTAGGGTGCTGTACGGTAACTTATCACACCATAACGAAATTATCTCAATTTACCGTCACGCACCAATTTATTCTAGATTTAAAGTTAATTGTTTGTACCGCAAATCAATCGATGGTGCGTGAGGTTATACACAAACCTCATTATCTCCTCGCTAGATTTATCAAAACCTCACACAACGGCAATAACGCGGGAAGAGAATCTACACCGCGTTTTGCCTCCCCTACAAAACTTAGCAAGTTCTCGCAATTACTCGGTTAGGAAATAATCCAAACCAAGAAAATGCCTTTCTAAAATACAAAGCACTTTTGTTAACAACATTTTTCCAAAGGAAGTTTGCTAACCATACACCTATACGTCCGATAAAAGCACCAATGGCTCCACCAATAGCTCCACCGATAACTCCGCCAATTTGACCACCAACCAAAGTACCAATCTCATAACCTATTTCTGCTGCTAATTTAGTGCATTGCTCTAAAAATCTAACATATCTTCCATCGATGGAAATTTAAAAGTAACCTTTTTACCTTTGTTTATTTTGTCTACGACTTTTTCTCGAAGTGCTGAATTTTCTTTTAAACTATCTGCTTTAATTGCTAACATAATATATCCGTATTGATTCAACTTTAAGTTTATTAATATACTAAGTATATCTAATGATTTTTATTTGCTCAAGGAATTATAAAAGAAATATAAAAATCAAAAAATCCTCCCATGTATCACGGAAGGATTTTTTTAAATTATAAACCTGGCACCGAGCTATTTTCACAAGAGGCAACCCTCTAACTATCGTCGCCGCAGCAGCGTTTCAC
>JBCBQE010000357.1:0-6790 GCA_039820385.1 Cyanobacteria bacterium J06635_10 | reverse complement strand
AAATAGTAAATAGTAGGTTGGTTTGAAAGATTCGTGTTACCCAACATGAACACTTAAAAAAGAAAGTCAAAAAAATAATGTGAGAACAGCACCACTTTGGGGTTCTGATTCATCTAGCAATCAAAATAATTCATCTAATCCTCTTTTTTAAGTGTTCATGTTGGGTAACACGAATCTTTCAAACCAACCTACTATTTACTATTTCGCATCCACCAAAAAGACACGAGTAACTTAGCCCAGGTTGCCGGGCTTTGTTTGTCTAGCCCCAGACTTCGAGTCTTCTCGTGAGTGTGCGGCCTTACCTATTAAAATTACTCCTTAAATCACAATATACTCGTGCGTCTAACACACCCTACAAAAATACAATAATTACAAAATCTTTGTTAATTAACTATAACTCTTGTAGAAACGTAGCGCTGCTAGTATTCCGCCACATTAATTTTGATGGCTATTCCCCAGTCGTCTTTAGACGACTTTTGCTATTAGACTGGGACTTACAGTCCCAGGCAGGTATGCAAGAAAACCTATCATATTTTATGGGACAAACTACTAGTGGTCCTTTTCATAAATTTTGGCTGGTTCGTTTTCCCACAACCGTAGGGAGACGTTATGTATAACGTCTCTACAACCTATCAGAACTAATGAAAAAGAGTACTATGTCTCTAAATCATTTATTCTTTGATGATGGGTACTTCTATAACTTTATCAAAACCATGCTAAAAGTCTTTGCAGACAGGGGTGGAACTTTTACCGATATTGTCGCGGTTACTGACAATCAATCTATAATTAACCAACTTACCTCAAACCAACGCTTTTTGATTGTTCCTCTTCCCGATCGACAATGGGTAATCGTTTATAAGTTACTATCCGAAAATCCCGAATGCTATCAAGATGCTGCTATTCAAGGTATTCGCGATATTATGGGAATTGCAGCGAATCAACCGATTCCTACTGAAGAAATCGAAGTGGTAAAAATGGGTACTACTGTCGCCACAAATGCACTGTTGGAAAAATTGGGCGATCGCGTTTTACTTCTCATTACGAAGGGATTCAAGGATGCTTTACGCATTGGTTATCAAAATCGTCCCGATATTTTTGCGCGTCACATCGTTTTACCAACTATGCTTTACGAAGAAGTAGTTGAAGTCAATGAGCGTTACGATGCTAAGGGTAATGAATTAATCCCGGTAGATATTGAACAAGTACAAAAAGATTTACAGCAAGTTTACAATACGGGAATTCGTAGTTGTGCGATCGCCTTAATGCATAGTTACAATTATCCGCAACACGAGGAACAAGTAGCTAAAATTGCTCAATCAGTCGGATTTACGCAGATATCTGTCTCTCATCAAGTTAGTCCGCTGATGAAGTTAGTTAGCCGGGGAGATACAACAGTTGTTGATGCGTATTTAACTCCTATTTTACGTCGCTATATTGACTCTGTAGCTAGTCAATTACCCGGTGTTAAGTTAATGTTTATGAAGTCTGATGGGGGGTTAATAAATGCTCAACAATTCCAAGGTAAGGATAGCATTTTAAGCGGTCCGGCTGGGGGTATTGTTGGTGCGGTACAAACTAGTTTAAGGGGTGGAAATGATTCTATAATTACTTTTGATATGGGTGGAACTAGTACCGATGTTGCCCATTTTAAGGGAGAATATGAGCGACAGTTAGAAAACGAAATTGCTGGTGCGCGGATGCGAGTTCCGGTTTTGGCAATACATACGATTGCTGCGGGTGGCGGTTCTATTTTATCCTTTGATGGTTCTAGTTATCGCGTGGGGCCTGAATCTGCCGGTTCAAATCCTGGCCCCGCTTGTTACCGTCGTGGGGGTAAATTAGCGGTGACGGATGCTAATGTCATGTTGGGTAAAATTCACCCCCAATATTTCCCTGCGGTGTTTGGTAAAGATGGGAATTTACCTCTGGATAAAGATGTTGTTATTGAAAAATTTATACAGCTAGCGCGGGATATCGAAACTGCTACCGGAGATCATCGTACACCACAACAAGTCGCCGCTGGTTTTATTGCGATCGCTGTGGAAAGTATGGCGAATGCGATTAAAAAGATAAGTTTGCAACGGGGTTATGATGTTACTAATTATGTACTTTGTTGTTTTGGTGGTGCGGGAGCCCAAGTTGCTTGTTTAATTGCTGAGACTTTGGGGATGAAGAAGATTTTTCTACATCCTTATGCGGGGGTACTTTCTGCTTATGGTATGGGTTTGGCTGATGTGAGAGCGATAAGGGAAGCGGGTGTGGAGAAGGTTTTGGATGGTGAGTTGGTGGAGGAGTTGCAGGGGTTGATGGAGGGGTTGGAGATGAGAGGGAGAGGTGAGTTAATTTTTGAAACGCAGAGGAGCGCTGAGGTAAACGCGGAGGAGCGCGAAGAGGTGGTGAGGAAGGTTAATTTGAAGTATGAGGGGACTAATTGTGTTTTAGGAGTTGATTTTGTTGGGGATGTGGGGGTGATGCTCAGGGAGTTTGAGCAGGAGCATCAGTTGAGATATGGTTTTGTTCAAGGGGAGAAGGGTTTGATTGTGGAGTCGGTTTCGGTGGAAGTTATTCAGATGATGGATACTCCCGAGGAGGCTTTGATTAAGCGTAGTCGGGAGTTGGATGAGTTTCCGGTTGCTGTGGAAAGGGTGAGAATGTTTAGTGGTGATAAGTGGTGGCAAGCGCCGGTTTATCGAAGGGAAGATTTACAACCGGGGGATGTTATTAAGGGTGCTGCGATTATTGTGGAGAAAATTAGCACGATTGTTGTTGAGCCGAATTGGCAAGCTATGTTAACTGAGCGCAATCATTTACAGTTATCAACGATCAATGATCGATGATCAATGATCGATGATCGATTATTAGTTATTAGTTATTCACTGCTCACTGATAACTGCTCACTGATAACTGCTCGCTGTTCACTGATAACTGTTCACTGTTCACTGTTCACTGTTCACTGTTCACTGCTCACTGTTCACTGTTAAATTGTATATTGCATGAATTAATTCTTCATAGTTAAAAGGTTTTGTTATATGCATTTGAAAACCAGCTTCTAGTGACTTTTGATAGTCTTCTGGCATGGCAAATGCCGTCAGTGCGATCGCTGGAATACTTCCACCCTGATGGTAAGGAAGTTGACGTACTTTTTTGACCATACTATATCCATCTTCAACGGGCATTCCAATGTCACCGATCAAAATATCTGGTTGAAAATGTCCAAATTTAGACAAAGCTTCTTTTGCTGAAGCAGCTATTTCAACTTTAGCACCTTGTGATTCTAAAATTAAAGCTAATAGTTGACGAGCATCTGCTTCATCATCTACCACTAATGCTTTAATTCCACAAAGTTGTTTGTCAGAATCTTCTATTTGTTGTAATTTATCAGACTCAAAGGTAGTGGATAATGTTGGTAAATTTACTGTAAAAGTTGCTCCCTCTCCTTGTCCCGCACTTTCTGCGGCGATTGTACCACCGTGGGCTTCTACTAAGTTGCGAGTAATTGCCAAACCTAAGCCCAAACCGCCTTTGGAACGAGTTGAAGAACCATCTGCTTGACGAAAATATTCAAAAATCGAAGGGAGAAAATCGCTATTGATACCGATACCCGTATCGCAAATTTGAATTTGAACAGTTGAATTAACTTTGCGGCTCAGGATTTCTACTTTTCCTCCTTGAGGAGTAAATTTAATTGCGTTTGAGAGTAAGTTCCAAAATATCTGAGAAAGACGATTGCGATCGCCAATTATATCCGGGATTGTTCGATCTAAGTTTAGCTGTATGTTTATAGATTTGTTTTGTGCTGCAAAGTGTAGAGTTTCTACAGTCTCTCTAATTAGCGAGGCTAAATTAACCGTTTTCAGTTCTAAATGAAGTTTACCGCGAATAATCCGCGAAATATCCAGTAAATCTTCAATTAATTTGGCTTGTAAAGTTGCATTTCGGTCAATAACTTCTAAAGCTTGTTCTATTTTTTCTTGTTTAATTTTGCCACCACGAATTAATTTAGTCCACCCCAAAATCGCATTGAGTGGAGTTCGCAATTCATGAGAAACTATTGCTAGAAATTCATCTTTTACACGGCAGGCTTCTTCTGCATCAGTACGAGCTTTTTGCTCTCGCTGCAATAAAATCCTACGTTCGATTTCTCTTTGTTTATTTAGGGTAATATCAACTGCTGTCATCACAAAACAACAGCTATCACCGGCACCATTATGTAAAGGTGCTAGGGAAACGTTAATATCAACTTCAGAACCATCTTTTCTCAAATGACGAAATTCTAAGTTTCTCAAAGTCTGATTTTGCAATACTCGCTCTACACAACCTCTCATCATAGGTTTTTGGCTTTCTGGAATCACCGGTAGGGAGTCATGTAAAACTTCTAATGCCATCCAACCATAAATTTGCTCGGCTGCTTTATTCCAAGTTAAAACTTGATAATCTAAACTTAAAGTAATAATTGCCACCGGAGAAGCATCAACTACTGCTCGTAGGGTATCATCCGTTTGACGTAAGGATTCAGAAGCACGTTGAAGTAAACGATGTTCCTCACTTTCGCGCAGCGCTCGTTTTACCGAAGGAAGCAATCGCTCTAAACGTTGTTTGAGAACATAATCTGTTGCTCCATTTTTGAGTGCTTCTATGGCTGTTTCTTCTCCTAATACTCCAGAAACTAAAATAAATGGAACATCCGGACAAGTTTTTTGAGCTATTTCTAAAGCTGAAATTCCGTCAAATTGAGGAAGAGAGTAATCAGCTAATATCAAATCTAAGTTATTTTTTTCTATTTCTATTAAAAAATCTCTCCGATTTGTAACCCATTTCAATTCACAATTTAGCTCGCCATTTTTGAGAATAGCGCGAACTAATTCGCTATCAGCAAAGTCGTCTTCTAATAACAGTATATGTAGCATTTTCTGAGATAACTGATTGTTGGATAAAAAATTTACTAGCAGAGTGGCTGCCTCCTGGGGTAATTAACAAATTTTTTGGCGTTGCACAATCGCAATATGAAATTATAATTCCACATCCCCAAAGACGTAACACTGTTACGTCTCTACACAGCTTTTATGTTTTTTACAAAATCTAAATAAATACAATTCATAGTTTAATTGTGCAACGCCAATTTTTTAATATCAATTTCCTCTCCAGAAAAATACTAAAATATTTATTAACGTCTATCTAAAGAAGAATTTATGATATTTATTCAGGTAGGAGTTAGAAGTTATCAAATTTCCGATCTTCCTCGATGGCTGTTCACTGTCATGGTACTGATTTCGGTAATGTAAAGTAGAATGTTGTACCTTTATCTACTACTGATTCCGTCCAAATTCTTCCTCCATGACGATGAATGATTCGCTGTACGTTAGCAAGCCCAATTCCAGTTCCTTCAAATTCTTTGTCGTTGTGTAATCTTTGAAAAATAGCGAATACTTTTTCAACGTAGCGCATATCAAACCCAACTCCATTATCTTTAATAAAAAAAGTTACTCCCCAATACTCGACACTACTACCAATGTTTATTTCCGCAATATCGCGGTAGCGCGTGTATTTTACCGCATTCTCGATTAAGTTTTGCCAAACTATTCTTAGTAAAGTGCGATCGCCTTTTATTTGCGGAAGTGATTCAACATCCCAAACTATTGTTCTGTCTTGGTTTTGCGATGTTATTTGTTGTATAATTTCTCTCACCAAACGATCCATATCGATGGTGCTATAGAACATTTCAAATCTTCCGGTGCTGGAAAATTCCATTAAATCGTCTATCATCTTACCGGCTCGTTTGGTAAGTTTAATTATCATTTCTAAATAATTATTTTTCTCTGGCGAAAGGTTGATGGGTTGTAACGATTTTTGTAGTAATTTAACAAAACTATTAACTTGGCGGATTGGCGATCGCAAATCGTGAGAAATTGAATAAGCGAAGGTTTCCAATTCTTTATTGGTTGCTTCTAACTGAGCGGTACGTTGTAAAACACGAAGTTCGAGGGTTTGATTAAGTTGCTGAATTGCAGCTTCGGATAATTTACGCGCGCTTATATCTTGGAGCAAACCATCAATAACGGTTTCACCATCTAACTCGGTAAGAGTCTCGCTTAACATTAACCAAATAATATTTCCATCTTCGAGCAGTATTTTAACTTCTTTCTCCCAAGGTGGTGCTCCGTGAGAGTCAGCTAAATTCAACTGTGGATGACTGCGAAAAAATATTCGCGCTGATTCTGGAGTATTTAAATGCAAAAGACTTAAAAACCCATCGCTAGATTCAATTAATTCCCCATCTAATGTGGCACGAAATACTCCTACATTCAGTTGGTTGAGTAAAAATTGCAAGCGTAACCGTGTTTGAGTTAATCGAGCGCGAGTTTGAGCATTTTTCCAAGCTAAACGCGCAGCTTGACTTAAACGCACAAAATGCTTTGGTGATTTAATTACATAATCATCTAATCCCGCTTTCATTGCTGCAACGGCAACTTCTTGGGTACCAGAATTAGTAAACATGATTACCGGAATATCAGGATAACGAGACTTTAATGCACCGAGAATATCAAGCCCATTTGTCCATTTCAACTGATAATCTGTAATTACCAAATCATAATTATTTGATTCCAATGCAGATGCAAACCCATTAGCATCAATAATTTCTGAAACTCGCAAGTTAGAAAATTCCTTTGCAAGCTCTCGAATAGCTAAAAGACGATCGTCTGGATTATCATCAATTAGTAAAATGTTTTTTAGCAGTCGAGTTTGATTCATACACCAATGCTATACAAACTCTACAACAAGTTGTAGAGTT
>JBCBQE010000356.1:0-6791 GCA_039820385.1 Cyanobacteria bacterium J06635_10 | reverse complement strand
TTGTATAAAATGTGATAAATTATGGTGCCCAAAAAACAGGGATTTTCAACAAAAGGTAACTTATCTCACTAATAATATAGGCTAAATTCCATTATTAAATTACCATACCTTTGTATTCATAGGATATATTCGTATACATCTTAGAGAATGAAAAATCAAGAGTCTAAAATTGTCATCGAACATCTAATTAAAATTTATGGAGAGAAACCCCATGCTGCTCTCAAATTGTTTCGAGAAGGTGGAACTAGGGATTCTATTTTAAAGCAAACAGGTAATGTTTTAGGGATTGCCGATGTATCTTTCACCATCAATCAAGGTGAATTGTTTGTCGTTATGGGATTATCTGGCTCCGGTAAATCGACTTTAGTTCGCTGTTTTAATCGTCTGATTAATCCTACTAGCGGCCATATTTATATAGACGGCGAAGATGTTGCCCATGTTAATGAGAAACGGATGCGAGAAATTCGCCTGACGAAAGTATCGATGGTGTTTCAGAAATTTGGTTTGCTTCCCCACAAAACAGTGGGTGAAAATGTGGAATATGGTTTGAAAGTCAAGGGGATAGACAAAGCGAAACGCCGTCAAAAAGCTCTGGAAGTTTTAGAAGGAGTTGGTTTAGCACAATGGGCAGATTATTTACCCTCCTCTCTGAGTGGTGGAATGCAGCAAAGAGTCGGTTTAGCCCGTGCTCTAGCCACAGATGCAGATATTTTACTTATGGATGAAGCATTCAGCGCCCTCGATCCCTTGATTCGCCGGGAAATGCAAGATGAATTGCTACGATTGCAAAAAGAACTACACAAAACGATTGTATTCATTAGTCATGATATTCAAGAAGCGTTAAAAATTGGCGATCGCATCGCGATGATGAAAGATGGTGCAATTGTACAAATTGGCACTCCAGAGGAAATTATCACCCAACCTGCTGATGACTATATCCGCGCCTTTACCGAAGATGTAAACCGTGCTCAAGTACTCACAACCGGATCTATTGTTCCTCAAACTAAAGATGTGATTTTGGGTGAAGATTCACCAAGTGTAGCATTAGGGAAAATGTCAGACCAAGCGATCGAGTATATGTGCGTCGTTGATGCTGACGGTAAACCTGTGGGTATGGTAAATAAACAAAGTCTGGAAGCAGCTATCGAACACGAAAAGGGAAATATCTCCCAACTGATGCAAACTGATTTTCCCATAGTCAGATCTGACAGTAAGCTAGAAGATACTTTTCCTCTTTACCAACAAGGAATACCTGTAGCTGTAGTTGATGAAGAAGGTAAATTCCAAGGGTTGTTAGAAATGGCGAATGTTCTGGCTAGTATTAGTTACTCACATAATTAGATAGTTACCGTTTTTTTTCAGAATCACTAAATCGTGTTAGCATTCGCGCAGTGTTTCTGAAAGAGATAGCCATGCCGGAGGCTTATTGCAGGTTTTTTAAAACACCAATCCTGGTTTTTGAGAGTTCTTCGAGAACGTTTTGGGCACAGTATTCTTTGATTTTATTGTAATAATAATCATTGGACTCTACTCGGAAAGCAACCATTATTAAACCACGCGGCTATCTTTATCCGAATTAGTTCTTCGGGCATCATTGAGCGGTACTTGCTTTCTAGTAAATACGCCGCTCGATACCCAAGCATCAAAAGAATTATGTGCCCGTTCAATACCAACTTGAGGAATTGAATCGAGTGTTTTCAAATCTTTCTGAAGTCTGATTTTACTGATTGATTTACTGCTTTTTCAACACAATCATAAATAGTTTTTTTTATGCGAACAAATTTTTATTCATCTACAAATTGTGGAGAATCATCAATTTTATTGCGAGATATCATATGTGAATATTTATTTTTTATGGCAATATTATTTATTGCATTATACTTTTTCAAGCTAAATAAATCAGAATCAATCACAATATAATAATTATGTGTGTTAACTTATAAAGCAATCAAAAAAAGAGACATAAAAATAGATCGCTTTTCAACTCAACAATATTCACTTAAGACAGGAGACATCCTCCCAGTGTTATTTTTGCAAAATCTATCATCTGACTTAATAGCTACTAATCAAGGAGCTTTAAATACAATTCTCAATCCTTTTGAACTGTATACTATACCCTTAGAGGATTGGATTAGTTCCGGGGTTAACTACATAGTTGATAACTATCGTCCCTTTTTCCAAAGCATTCGCCTTCCCATTAGTTTCACTCTAGAAAGTATACAATTCTTATTCCTGGCTATTCCGCCGTTAATTTTCATAATATTGCTTGGTTTGGTTGCTTGGCAACTTGCGGGAGGTAAAATTGCCACTTATAGTGTTATTGCCCTATGTTTGATTGGCTTTTTTGGCGCTTGGGAAGAAGCAGTAGTTTCCCTATCCCTGGTGCTAACTGCTGTGGTTTTCTGCATGGTGGTTGGTATAACTCTTGGCATTCTCAGTGCCAGTAATCCCCGTTTTGAGAAATGGCTCCGACCGTTGCTCGATGCTATGCAAACCCTACCATCCTTTGTTTACTTGGTACCGGTAGTGATGTTATTTGGTATTGGGGAAGTATCGGGGGTAATTGCTACCTTTGTATTCGCCGTACCCCCGTTAATCAGACTTACTATTTTAGGAATTCGTCAAGTATCGGAAGAAGTAGTAGAAGCAGCCACAGCCTTTGGTTCCACCCCCAGACAAACATTATGGGAGGTACAAATACCCTTAGCCATGCCAACTATTTTAACTGGGGTTAACCAAGCCATCTTGTTAGCTTTATCCATGTCAGTAGTCACCTCCATGATTGGTGTCAAGGGACTGGGAGGTATGGTATTACGGGGTTTGGGACAATTGAATGTCGGACTTGCATCTGTGGGAGGATTGAGTATTGTTCTAATAGCAGTGATGCTCGATCGCATGACTAATGTTCTTGGTAGCAGCAATCAAGTATCCTGGAAAGAGCAAGGTCCCATAAGCTTTTTCGTTTTCGGCTCGAAAGTCCAAAAAATTATTGGTATCTGTGGGGTAGGTATTATAACTGTTTTACTGGTTGCTTCCATCACCGCACAACAAGCTCCCATTGCTTCGACAACATCCACAGGAGAATCTTTGCCCGGTAGGGGTATACGGGTAAAATCTGCCCATGGTAGCTTAATTGAAGAACGATTTCAGACCGAAATTGTCAACATCGGTTTGAGAAGACTAGGTTACAAAACTCCAGAGCCCCAAGAAATTGAATATACCACCATGCACCTAGCTCTAGGACAAGGTGACTTAGATTACACGGGTGTCCATTGGGAAAAAGGGCATCAACCTTTCTTTGAAAAAGGTGGTGGTGAAGATAAATTAGAACGATTAGGGGTTATCACTCCCAACCTGTTGCAAGGTTATCAAATTGATAAGAAAACCGCCGACAAGTACAATATTACTAGCATTGCACAACTCAAAGATCCAAAAATAGCCAAACTTTTTGACTCAGATGGGGATGGTAAAGCGAATTTAACCGGGTGTAATTCAGGTTGGGGTTGTCAACTAGCCATCGATCATCACCTTAAGGCTTACGGATTAGAAGATACAGTTGAGCACGATCAAGGTAGTTACTCAGCGCTGATTGTAGACACAATTGCTCGCTACAAGCAAGGAAAACCAGTCCTCTATTATACTTGGACTCCTTACTGGATGAGTGCAGTATTAAAACCCGGTAAAGACGTTACTTGGCTTTCCGTTCCTTTTACTTCTCTACCAAAACAACAGGGAAACTTAACAGAAAAAGATACTTCAGCCCTGGGGATAAATCTGGGATTTGCTGTTGATGATATCCGAATTTTGGGTAACAAGAAGTTTTTACAGGAAAACCCATCTGCTAAGCGTTTGTTTGAACTGGTTGAGATTCCCGTTGATGATATCAATAACCAAAACGAACTTATTAGAGAAGGTGAAAATAAATTAGCAGATATCCGTCGCCATGCCCAAGAGTGGATTAAGAAGAATCAAGAAAAGTTTGATGGCTGGGTTGAAGAAGCAAGAATTGCTTCAGAAAATGTTTCAAAAGAGTGAAGTACAGCGGTTTAAGTAGGTTGGCACGAAAAATCATCCTTGAGGAAAGGCAGTCCCCATGAAAAAATTTTTTTCATCATCATCGATGAAAGTTTCTTTCTCCCCCTGCCTCCTCTGCTCCCCCTGCTCCCCTTGCTCTTTCAAATCAGGGGGCAGAAGAGAAACGAATTTGAGCCTGATTTACGTTTCTTTATATAACGTTATTTTTTTACACCAACTTGCTTAATATTTTTGATTGCATCAAGGCCAAAGGGAGTATTTCTAACACCAAAGCCTTGATGCGATTGGGCTTTAGCATAGCATGCGGTTGTTTGAGCAATGACAGTTTTCGGAAGAGTTTACAAATAAACTGAGCGAAATTTTCTTCCATAACTGCATAAGATAAAAAACTTGTCCGGTATGAGATATCAGAAGCGGCTGAAATGCCGCGAAGGAAATTCATGCCGAACAAGGAAAAAAATGCTTACCTCAACTTTACTAGAAATGTGTGAAATCACCAACTTGCAACCTGGAAAAAAAATTACCATCTTGGGTGCAGGAATTGCAGG
The DNA here is from genome assembly GCA_039820385.1 of Cyanobacteria bacterium J06635_10. Lineage (GTDB taxonomy): Bacteria > Cyanobacteriota > Cyanobacteriia > Cyanobacteriales > Nostocaceae > Rivularia. The sequence goes on along the minus strand of JBCBQE010000356.1, from coordinate 2,208 downwards.
ATTGGTAGCAGCTTATGAATTAGAACGTTTAGGTCATGAAGTTGATATCATTGAAGGTAGTCCCCGTATAGGTGGAAGAATTTGGACGCATCGCTTTGGTAGCGAGCAGAATGCACCTTATGCCGAGTTGGGAGCAATGCGTATTCCCAGTAGCCATTACCATACATTGCACTACGTTAATGAAATGGGATTGAGCGATAAACTCTGCAAGTTTATTACAGTATTTGAAGAACAAAACGCCTTTATAAATCTAGAAGGTAAAATCTTCAAAATGAAAGATGCTCCTCAGATTTTCCAACAACAGGATCTAGGAATTTTTACAGATACTCGTTACAGCGAAAACACTCGTTTATTTGCAGCTTGGTTAAAAACTATTGTTGATACTATTTCTCCCGGTGACTTGCGCGAAAGTTTAGATAACGATCTTAAATCCCACTTGATGGATGAATTAGAAAGATTGGATTTAGAACCTTATTTCCGCGAAAATAAGGAATCTATTGATTTACAATCTTTCATTAAAGAGAATCCTGGTTTTCGCGCTCGTTGCAGCAAAGCATTAGATATGTTCTTTGAAGATATTGCTGTTGAAACTAGTAGCGATTTATTGCAAATTCAAGGCGGAATGGAGCAAATTATCGATCGTTTAGTCGAATCAATTAAGTCTCCTATTAAGTGCAATCAGAAAGTTGTAGGAATTAGAGTTGATTCGGACTTGATAGAAATAGATTATGTCGAAAATGGCGAAAAAAACACCCGTCGTTGCGATTATGTATTGTGTACAATTCCTTTCTCAGTCATGCGAAAAATGGAATTAGAAGGATTGGATGAAAGAAAACTTAATTCTATACATAATACTTATTATTGTCCGGCGACAAAAGTTGCTTTCCACACCAAAGAAGCTTTTTGGCACAAACAGGGTATTCGCGGTGGTGCTTCTTTTAGCGGTGAAGGTGTTCGTCAAACATACTATCCCTCTGTTAAATTCAATCCTGATAGCGGTAGCGTGATGTTAGCTAGTTATACAATTGGTGATGATGCTAACCGTATGGGAATGATGTCCGAATCACAGCGTCACAATTATGTTAGAGATGTTGTTGGGAAAGTTCATCCAGAATTACAGTCTGAGAATATGGTTGTAGAAGCAGCTTCCATTGCTTGGGGTAATTATGAATGGAGTGCTGGCGGTTGCGCGGTACATTGGGATCGTCTTGCTGTTAATACTTCTAATTATTTGGAAGCAGCTAGAAGGCAACATAAATTATTCTTTGCTGGCGAACATTGTTCTAAGTATCCTGCTTGGCTACAAGGTTCAATTGAGTCTGCCTTGGAAGCCGTCTACGACATTGTTTCTGATAAGAGAAGGGATTACGGTAGAACTTCTCTTAGTCAAAGAAAAGATATTTCCGCTTTACAAGCAGTTTAGTTGTAGGTTGTGTGACGCTATTAATAAAAATGAATGTAGTAATGACAGTTGTAACGTCACGCACCATCTACCATTTGTAATTGTGGTAAATCCTTGATATTTCCACTCTACAAGCAGTTTAAAATCATTCTAGTGATATTTTTCCCGTTTGTATGGGGATTATAGCAGTTTTCAGTTGAGCGCAATCTAATGCATAACCCCTCTCCAAACCTCTCCCCTCGAAACCGGGGAGAGGCTTTAAGTGTTGAATGAGCCAAATTTTTTCACCTGTAGAAATGCTACAAATCCCGCAGGTAAATAAGTTCCATTAAAATAAACCTAATATATGTTGTAGTGTATATCTGAATTCTAGCTGATGACTGAGGAAGAACTGCTACAGGTAATCGAACGAGCAGCAGCAGAAGGGTGGGAAGAATTAGACCTTTCTGGTAGAGGGCTGACGGTTTTACCACCTGAGATTGGCAAGCTGACTCAACTGAAAAAGCTGACTCTCGGTAAGTATTATAAAAAAAATTTCAAATATATCGGCAATAAATTAAGCGAGTTACCAAAAGAAATTGGATTGCTCGCTCAACTTGAAGAACTTCAGATAATCGAGAATCAACTGAGTAATGTACCAGAAGAAATAGGACAACTCATCAATTTACAATCCCTCGACCTCAGAAACAATCAACTGAGTAATTTGCCAGGAGAAATAGGACAACTCACCAATTTACAATCCCTCGACCTCAGAAACAATCAACTGAGTAATTTGCCAGGAGAAATAGGACAACTCACCAATTTAC
>JBCBQE010000355.1:0-6794 GCA_039820385.1 Cyanobacteria bacterium J06635_10 | reverse complement strand
AGATGGGGATTTAGACCCCAACTCAATTCGTCCACCGTGTGACGGTGGGGAATTAAACCCATATGTTTTAGTTAAAACTCCCGACTTAGCTAGCTTTTTGGTTAATTATCATAATCGTAAAAGTTTGTCAATAAAAATATAAATATTTTCATCTTGAATGTGCTGGTGTTGGCATATTTGGGAATACTAACTCCAGCAGCATTAAGGATAAAGGTAATATGGTTAGTATTCTCGGATATTCCATCAAAGAGCAACTCTATAATGGTTCTCGAACCCTAGTGTACCGTGGTATTCGAGAATGTGACCAAAAACCCGTTGTAATTAAACTACTAAAAAATCCTTACCCGAGCTTCAACGAACTGTTACAATTTCGCAATCAGTACACCATTGCCAAAAACTTAGAAATTCCCGGAATTGTTCGTCCCTATTTTCTAGAGTCTTACCGGAATAGTTATGCTTTGGTGATGGAAGATTTTGGAGGGGTTTCGCTGCGTGAATATATGCAGACTAATGGTGCCTCATAAGCGACAACTAATACAATTACATTAGCACCGTTAAGCGAACAAAGTTTAAATCAATTGGTTGGCGATACTCTTAATTGTTTGCCGGAAATAGCAGAGCCACTGACGCAATTGATTTATCAAAAAACTCAGGGTAATCCATTTTTTAGTACTCAATTTCTCAAAGCACTCCATGAAGATGGGTTAATTAATTTTGAATTCGAGCATGGCTATTGGCGATGTGATATTTCCAAGTTACGAGAAAAAGCTTTAGCCGATGATGTTGTTGAATTTATGGCATTGCAGTTGCAGAAGTTGCCAGAATCAACGCAGAATGTGAACAGTAGCAGCTTGTATTGGCAATCAATTCGATTTAGCAACTTTGGCAATAGTTTGTGAAAAATCGGAAACTGAAACTACTGCTGATTTATGGAAAGCTTTGCAACGCCGGATTAATTTTACCCCAAAGTGAAATTTATAAGTTTTATCTTCAATCAGAAATAGATAATCAACAGTTAGAAAATTCACAAATTGTCAACTATAAATTTTTACACGATCGAGTCCAACAAGCTGCTTATTCACTAATACCAGAAAATCAAAAACAAGCCACCCACTATCAAATCGGTCAATTGCTAAAAGCTAATATTTCAAATGAGGCATTAGAGAGCCAAATTTTTGAACTGCTCAGCCAATTAAACGCAGGGATTAATAGGATTACATACCCCGATAAAAAACAGGAATTAGCTCATCTCAACTTAATAGCTGCACGAAAAGCTAAGTTATCCGCAGCCTAGGAACCTGCCCTCAAATATTGTAATGTTGGCATGAATTTACTCACTATCAATGCCTGGGAGACTGACTATGAATTAACTTTAAGACTTCATGAACTTGCTGCGGAATCTGCTTACTTGTGTGGTCAGAACGAACTACTTGAACAGTGTGCAGAGAAAATTCTGAATCACGCAAAAAACGCTCTGGATAGAATCAGTATAGAAGAAATTAGAATCCAGGCATACACGGTACAGAATCGCTTAATTGAAGCTCTTGAAATTGCCAAAAAATCACTTCAAGAATGGGGTGTTTTTTTCCCAGCAGACATTTCTTTCGATGTAATTCAGCAAGAGTTGAAAGAAACCCAAAAATGCTTGGCAAAATTTACCCTGAATGAACTCGAAACTCTGCCAAAAATGACTGAAGTTCGCGCTCTAGCTTCAATGCGTCTTTTGTCCAGTATTATTGCTACAGCTTATATTGCAGAACCTACCTTCCATTGATTATTTTGCGAATGGTTCAATGGTCTATTCAGTATGGGAATACTTCATCATCTCCCTATGCTTATGCCTGTTATGGCATTTTATTAGTTAATCTAGCAAAAGATACTGAATCCCTCAATAAGTTGGGTGAATTAGCATTAAAATTGCTAGAAAAATCTTCAGATCGAGTAATTGAAGCGAGAACGAAACGTTCACGCAAAGCGTGCGGCTCAGCGTCTCCCGTAGGGAGATAGTGAAACCTAACGGGATCTGAAGGACATATGCTTCGCCGCTCGTGAGCAATGACACAAATGTTTTTGTCCATCTACTTATCTAAGGATAGAGTTCCGAATAACAATAAAAGCAAGGATATCGAATTTACTAGTAAACAGCAGATAAGGGGAGCTATAAGGCGAATTTTTGATTTTGACTGCGGATTCATCGCTATAATCTCTTTTATTAATACAAAGGTCAAATATTTTTATTCTTTAATAAATACAAATTATTCAATCTATACCTGAGATTTCCATCGTTAGGATGAAGACATTCTAATCAATTTGAGTGACAATATAAACAGTTGATTAAAGAAAATATATTGCAATTATTGATGATGTAACCAGAGTTTTAAATTGTTTGAAAAAGATAATTTATAAGGCTTGATTGCAGTTGATAAGTCAACAATAGTTGCTTGGTGGTAGAGGAATTAAAGTATGAATATTAAAAAGATCGTGGCTGCTGTAGCATTAACCACAATGTTTTATAGCGCTCCTGTGAGAGCCGAAAAGCCTGTATCTACAAAAATATTACGATTAACTCTAACAAGAGAATGTTATGGCTGCGATTTAAGAGGTGCTAATTTAAGAGGCGCTCATCTGATTGGTGTTGACTTAAGAAATGCCAATTTAACAGGTGCAAATCTTGAAGAAGCGAACTTAGAAGGTGCCGATTTAACAGGTGCCGATTTAGAAGACGCAAATTTATCTGGTGCTTTTATTAATAGCACCACATTGAATGAAGCTAACTTGACAAATGCTGACTTGAGCGATTCTCAACTATATAGCGCTCAAATGGAAGATGCTACACTAATTGGTGCAGATTTAAGCGGTGCAGACGTATTCAATACCTCAGTGGGTATTGGTGGAGAATTCCCTGAATAAAGCTTTAAATTAGTAGGAATAATATTGGGGGTAGAGTTAAATTAGTCGCTGCAAGAATTCGATTATAGGCGCTAAGAAGGCTCTACCTATTTTGCTGAAAAAATAAATTACATTATAGAGACGTGTTGCCAACACGTCTCTAATATTTTTTAATGTTGATTTATTCTCCCGTAATTGATAAATCTTTAACCCAAATTCGGGGGCAAATTCCTCCGGGAGTCAATTCTTCTTCTTTCTCTACAAAAACAATTGATTTAAGAAGTTCGAGAAAATCTCCAGCTATTGTTGCTGAATCAATGCTGGTTTTTTCTCCTTTATTTACTAACCAGCCATCAAATGGTAAAGAAAAGGAGCCTTGTAAAGACTTAACTCCTGCATGAAGTGCTTGTAAATCATCAATCAGAATTACATTTTCAGCAGTGTCTAAACTCAATTGTTGTTCGGGTGCTGCACTGGCAAAAACGTGATAAAAGTTAGGACTGATAGTAACTTTTGCGCCAATATTCGCATTACCCGTAGGTTTAGCATTCATGCGTTTTGCAGTACCCGCACTATGAAGAAAGTTTTTCAAAACTCCGTTTTCAATCAGCGATACTCGACGAGTAGGAGTTCCTTCTCCATCAAAAGTTTCTGCCCCAATATTCGCCGGATGTAATGCATCATCGTATAGCGAAAGTAAGGGAGAAGCAATTTCCTTCCCCAAATCATCGGGAGTAGATAAACTTTGCTTATCAAGAATGCTTTGAGCATTAAACAAATTTGAAAAAGCACCCAGCAAACTTAAAAAAGCATCTGGAGAGAAAACAACCATATACTTACCAGTCGGAATTTTTTGGTAATTTAAGTGACTGATAGTTTTTTCTGTAGTTTCTTGAATGCAGCCATTAATATCTAAATCCTTAACACCATGGCTAATTCTAAAAGCGCCAGCACTGCGGGGTTTTCTACCTTCTTCCTCGGTTTTACTGTAGAGAAAGATTGATGCTAAAGAGTGGGATTGTGCTCTCATTGCACCATCGCTGTTCAAATAAAACCTGTCAATATCTCTTTGTGATAAAGAGTTATAGGGTACTCCCTTAATAGCTTCATGAGCTTCGAGTACTTCTTTTTCTGCTGCTAGCAGACTATCTATCAAGGATGAAACGGGTGCTTGAGTTACTGTGTCGTGAGATGTTCCGTTGTTTATCTCGGCTTTAGACTCTGGGCTAAAATCAGGTACATTTTCTTTTACCCCAAATGAACTCGCTTCAAATGCGGTTTTCAAAGCCAACTCTAGTCCTTTGGGATCGATATCCGTAGTACTAGTGACACCCATTGTATTATCTTTATTCCATACTCGGACGGTGACACCAGAAAGATTAGTCGCTTTTACTTGCTTTGGCTCACCTCTATCTACTTGAACGCTGGTTGAATCTACTGAAGAACCATAAATGTCAAATTTTTCGATCCCAAGTTTTTCAGCACTCTCTTTAGCTGAAGTTGCAATTTCTTTTATGTTAGGCATAGTCAATTTTGGATAAAAGGATTTCACATAGGGAGATAAACGATTTGAAATCTATAATTATAAATGAAATTGATTAATTTGGATTGTTAATTTTTAGTTGGGTAAACTATTCGCATTACCCAACCTTACTCTTATGTGACCAATCCAAAATTAGGACACGTGCTATAAGGGTGCGGATTATTCCACAAAGCAGTGTCCTTAAAATCTACAATCGAAAACTCCCTAGCGTCCGCCAACAGTAATTGAATCCACTTTGATATGTGGCTGCCCTACGGTAGTGTAGATGCTACCACTAACCGAGCCGCAGAAACCCGGGGCTAAAGATAAGTCTTGGGAACACATGGAAATTTTATTCATAATTTCCTGGGCTTCACCTATAAGAATAGCTCCTTTTAAAGGTTTAGTCATCTTGCCGTTTTCAATCAAGTAGGCTTCCTCTACACCAAAATTGAATTCACCGGTAGCACCAACGCTACCGCCACCCATTTTTTTACAGTAAATACCTTTATCAATAGAAGCGAACAAATCGTCTATTGAGTGTTCGCCAGTTGCAATGTAAGTATTGCGCATTCTACTAGCTGCAGCGTAGGTAAAATTCTGCCTTCTGCCACTACCTGTTCTAGGATGTCCAGTACGGGTTGAACCGGCTCTATCTGCTAAGAAGTTTTTGAGAATTCCTTTTTCAATTAATAAGGTTCTTTGGGCTGGCATACCTTCATCGTCCATATCAATGGTACCAAAGGCATTATCGGTACGTCCTTCGTCCCAAGCAGTCAAAGCTTCATGAGCAATTTTTTCGCCTTTTTTATCAGCAAAAGGAGAAGTATTGCGTTCAATTTGAGTAGTTTCAAGTAAATGTCCGCAAGCTTCGTGAAAGATTACTCCTCCGAAATGATTCGCCATGATAATCGGATAATTGCCCGATTCTACGTAGTTAGCGTAAAGCATTTTTCCGGCAGATTCACCAATTTTTTCTGCCGCTTGTGAAAAATCCCAAGTTTTGAGAAAATTAGGATCGCTGGTATTACCGCCACGTTCGCCTATAGAACTACGATGGGCACCATCTGCACATAATACATTTAATGCTACCGACTGAGTCAGCCGAATATCCCGGGCAAAAGTTCCATCGCTGGCGGCGACTAAAACTTCTTGCCAATCCCGGAAATAGGAAGCACGGCGAGATTGGATATGGTTCGCTGTTTTCTTGAGCTCGGCAGTACTATCAAGCAACACTCCTCCCATTTCCCGCATTGAAGTACACAAAGGTAGCCATGCGTCTTTGCCTCTCTTCGCCGCGTAGTCTCTAAGTAATTCCAGATTAATTTCTGGGATAAAAGCGTTAGGGGCTGGTAATTGTAACCCGACAATCGCCAATGCTTTTTCCAAAGCTAATTTTAAACCCGTAAAGGAAATATCATTCGTGCTAACGTAACAATCAGCTTTACCGCGAAATACTCTCACCCCTGCACCCGTGGAAAGACGGGGGGTAATGCTAGTAATAGTGTCTTCTTCAGCAAGGCAGCTAATATAATTTACGCGCTCTAAATAGAATTCGATAAAATCAGCGCCTGCAGCACGCCCCAAACCTAGGAGAGTCGATAATGGTGCTGCCCAAGTTTCATCAAATTGCTCTTTTGTAGAAGAGTATTGCAGATTGGGGAGTTGTTTGGAAAGAAGCAGAGTACTTGTTTGCATGAGTTACCTTTTAATTGAGGAGCGTTATCTATAAGTTAGTTATTGCAGTTCTTATTATGAGAAGATACAACAAACCGTAAGGAACTGAGTATCATCTTAGCTAATATATATTACGTTGTTGGAGTTAAACAGCCCAAAGAGACAATGGGACAGTCCAAGAAAAAATATACAATTTGCTATTTAGTGCCAACTTGTAGTTTGTACTACTTCCTTACTGGTAAATTATATTTTGTTTATCTTAGTAGTAACTGATAAAACTACTTTACAATTGGGAGGGGTTGATACTTAATTTTCGTAGTTTGCAACTTTTTGCTCCGTCCTCGCGTCTTTTTGTTATACGGTAGCTATTGACCCTGTTACCGTTATTATAATACCAGGGTAGCCACAAATATTCGATACTTTGTAGTAAAGATTTAAATTGCTGACGATAAAAAGTTTCTTCAAATAGCTGTAGTTGATAAATGGGAAATTCATCTCCCCTACCCGGGTTAAAGTAACTGCCTGATTCACAGTAATGTATCATCAGAATCTATAGTAAAAATCATTACTAATTATCTAATACTCTGTTTTTATCCGCCAAGGGGTGCAAGTCCCTCGCTGGGGATCGTAAATAAATTTGAACGGATAAAATGTCTGACTATTTTTAACTTTTTTAATATCTAGGACTTACGCAATTGTCACAAAA
>JBCBQE010000354.1:0-6808 GCA_039820385.1 Cyanobacteria bacterium J06635_10 | reverse complement strand
ACAAAGGGATTTTGGTCGAAATTTATTAAAATTAAATTAGAAAAGTAAGGTATATATTCATCAGCTTCTACCTGATAACCTTTAGCTTCAATTTGCCCATCGCGGGGGTTTTCAATTCGTTCCATCTCTACTAGATAATTGAATGCAGAGCGAATCTGAAAGCGATACCACAACCGCTTCTGAATATTCCCCTTTACCATTAAATTCGCTGTTGGTTCAATAATGAATCTTTCAAGGGATATATCGAACTGTCTTAGCAAGTCCACTGCATCATAGATATATTTAGCAGCAGGATATCTTTTCACCGCTTCCTGATAACGTTTTTCCCAAGTCTTACCTAAACTTGGACGGTATGTACTTGTATTTAAAGGTAAGCCATCGTTTTCCAAGCGTCGTAGGTTTTCTACTACATTTCTGAAAGTTCTATCGTTACTACTTGCTATTCTCGGATATTGTTCCGGCGGCTTCGGTGTGATGTCAGTATTAGAAATAGTTGCAGCGAGCACATCAATAATGGCATCATCATCAGGTTCCGGTAAATCATAAACTGTAAACCTCTTCCACAATTTGGGATACTTCTCCCATTGCAGTTGTTCCCAAGGACTTAGTTCTCCCTCAAATTGGGACTGCTTTTCATTTCTTGCCGTAGCAACTACCAGTATTTCATCTTTACCACAGAAGTGTTCATATTTTTCCAAAGCATTTAGCAATCGTTCTTGTAACGGTACATTTAATGGTTCTGAAAGTATTTCTTCAGCTTTAGGATTGTTTTCATCGTCGCTACGGTGCATTCTACGGTTGAGATCGTCGAGTAAAAACAATAATTTTCGTCCAGCACCAAATTCTTTTGGCGATATGCCTTCGGCATCACGCTTTGCGTATCGCGCTGGAACATCCAGCCATTCTCCTGACTTAAAGTAAAATACCGTCCAACCTAGATTGTTATAGCGCTCTGCTAATTCTACTGCTTCCCGCGTTTTACCTATTCCCGTTCTTCCCAAAATTAACAACCAGCGATTATCTTCTAAAATCTGTTGCAATTCCTTACGGATATTACGATTTCCAACTCGCTGTTGGTAGGGAATATTATGATCTGCTAAAGAGTCATCATATTGCCCACCAAAAATTCTTTGTTTGAGGTGTCTACTTTGCGGCTGAATTACTTCAAAAGCAAAAGTTTTCGCAGGAATGCGACGCAAGCGCCGTCTTTTTTTTAATGCATTGATAGAACTGAAAACCGCAGTTATTAATGCGATTCCACCACCACTGCCTGCGATTAGATTGTTAATGAGTTCCTTGTTGTTTTGATAAAAATCCTGAATTGTTTGAGAAACAGCCAAGATATCTAAGTAGGATAGCATTTATCGAGCGTAGAATCTGACTTTACGCTCTGAGAATAATGAGACGTAGTAAAAATTACAAGTGCTAACAGATACTTTTGAAGATGATTTGGAAATGTTTATTGTTGGTAGCAAACGTAGCAAATAGGACTTCTGGCACCCGTGGAGTAAGCTGAACGTAGAAGAGCGCAACTACGTTCTCCTTTATTGTTACTGCGTGAATTCTTCTCTAGTTTGTCTCTATTAGTATTTAATTTATATAAGTGGAGAAAATTACCCGCGAATAGTACAAGTTAAAAATCTGGAAGGCTTAAAAGAATGAAATGAACCCGCAAACTGCTTTGGATGCTCCCAGATGGCAATTTTTAAGGGGTTCAACTGTGTCTTTAGAACCAAACGTAAATGTGGATATAGCACAAACACTTATCGATAAAGGTCATGATGTGCGATCGACGAAGGAAACATTTTTTGGTCGGGGTCAAATTATTTGCAAGCACAACCAACTTCTATACGCAGCTTCAGAACCTCGTGGTGATGGATTGGCGATTGCCTCCGGCACCAGCGAAGCTGATCGCTTGGTAGGGATCAAGGTGAATTTAGAATACGACATGAAGAATTTAGAATTATAACCCCATCGATAAATCGAGGGGCCCCTCAACAATGACAGAAATGTTTGTTTTTCTCCACGGATAAATCCGGAGGCTTGTATCCAGTTTATTTTCCGGTCAATTAAGTCTATAATGCTCTCAGTTACTCATCACTAACACCTCAGTTTCATCCCCGATATTAGTAATCAACGACGGAGAAACAACTTTTCAGTGAACAATGAACAATGAACAATGAACAATGAAACATAAACAATGAGCAATGAACAACTAATAATTGATAATTGATAATTGATAACTGTTAAAGAGAGGTTCGTTCTCGACTTTGGTAATTGACCTTGATTTTTTTAACTTTGATAAATTCATGCTGTGAGATCATCTTCGGCAAGGGTGCTTGAGTTAGGCGAATAATTATTGAATAAAAATGCTGGAATTACTGACCATAGGATTAGTACAGCAAAATAGACTTTCTCGGGAATAAGCTCAAACCAGTTGGCTAATAACAATCCAGTAATTAGAATGGCCTGTGCAAAAATTGCCCAAACAATACTCGCTATGATCTGTGATTTTGCACCAGGATTTGTGAATAATACTTTTCGGTAAAAGGCGTAGGCCATTGGCAGAAAAATCACTATCGCTGTTAGCAGACCAGGATTGTATGATTGTTTGAATATCCCTGGGAGGATATGACTGATAGCATTGACAAGTACAATACCATTCATTGCTAATACTGGAAATAAATGTTTGGGAGTTCGCCAAATAGCAATAATACCAATTAACCATACAAGAGATGTATTTATCAAAAATATTGCTTCTTGACTCAGTATTATTACACTCGAATTTTGCGCTCCAAGTATACTCAGAAACAAGGTATTGAAATACTCATAAAATGCATACTGATTGCCAAAAAGATCGACCCAATGTTCCTCAAATTGATGAATCATATATGCCACCAGTAGCAATACGGATATCAATTTCGTATCTGAAAAAACTGCCTCTGTCTGCTCAGTTCTGGACGAAAAGAATATGAAAAGAATAAATGGAGCTACATAGATACCAATCTTCATCCAATTCTCTATCAGGAAATCATACTGCCCTAATGGTGCCCAAAGCATAAAAAATAAAAGGCAAATGCTCGCAAAAGTTATTCTTGAGTTATTCATAAGAGAACCTCGGTACGTGGGAAAATCAGCGTCTTTAGACCTGAGTATGCTTACTAGCGCTCCTTAGAAGATATACTTACAGGAACGTTTTAATAATGGTTCAAGACTATTTTCTATCTACACTTTGGGGATAAGTAAATGTGAATCAAAGTCTCCTCCAACGTGCATTACATATATTCCATAGTTAAAGGAAATATCTTTAAAGTAGGGAGGAGAGGGAATGATTTCCTGGGGGCTGACAATGAGTTGTAGTGCTTCACCAGATGCAAAAAAGGTACTGCTTGGGTAAAGTGCTATTTCCATTGGTACGATTTCGCCGGGTTTTAGTTTTTGCTCCCTATCCGCCGATAATACTGGGTTATATGGAGTAGACTTTGCTGAGTCAAGTTCTCGTAGTGAAGCTCTAGCCCATCCTCTTGTGACCATATCTTGTGAGTTGCCAACAGAACCGTAAAAGTTGACGGACTTTTTATCTCGACTTAGCTTATTCACAGCGACATATAATCCGATATCATCTGGTAATTCCTGACTAGCGTTGTCACATCGAGTCTCTATCCATAGTCGTAGTTTCATATAGCCAGTCAGTTCAGTATCTTTAGTAAACTCGTACAGAAAGGTTGCTCTTCCTTTAACTGCAGAATATGCTAATTCCTTGGATGCGGGTAGAACTGCCAAAGACAATGACTGTTGTTCAGTCAAATAAAGTTTCTGGTATTCGGTGCGGGCAATTGGCCATTCTTGTTCATAGCGGATTGAGTGGATTTCCTTGAGACTGGCACGGACTTCCAGCCGCACAGGGGGAGTATTGAGAAATCCGCTTGAAGTATCTCCTTTGAGGAAACAATCCATAAAGTTTCTAGTTAACGTTTGTACTTCAGGAGAGTAGTAAGCATCCCATTTACCAGTGCGGTGAGTATAAAGCCATTTATGTTGCGATGGCACATGGGTGCCCGCCGTAGGCGATCGCGCCTTCATAAACGCCCGAAAGCTACCCATAGTATGTAGTCCGTGGTCGGAGAAAGAACCACAAACCAGCATTGGCACGGTAATTTCTTCAAGTTTTGCTGCCTTCTCCTTCCAGAAATCATCATAAAAAGGATGCTTCTCTATGAAGTTAGTGGGGATGCTACCTTCAACATTGATAAAGTCTTCTGGTGTACCGTTAATTGCGGTTTTGACTTCAGTACTCCACCAAAAAGCCGGAAAACCTAGCTCAGTTAGACCACTGCGTGTAAACATATCCTGATATGGGTCTGTAAGTCCTTCCCAAGGAGAAATACAGCACAAGGATGGCGGCGGTCCTCCATAAGCCTGACAGGCTGCCACATGATATTGAGTAATCGCCAGAAAACTAACACCATTCAAACCAACTTTGCCAGTACACCAGGGTTGTTTTGCAATCCATTCAATTGCTTCGTAGTAGCATTTGCCCTGGTGTTCAGAAAATACGGAGGGGTGACCACCGCTATTGGCATATCCCGGTAGGTTCATATTGACAACGGCATATCCAGCAGGCACCCAGAAATTAGGATCGGGGGACTCCCAACTGGTCAACTTAGAAAATTTGGGCTTCCCAGCTTGGGGAATAAGACGATACTGCTGAGGGGCACCGCCGAATGGAGTTTTCCCCAAAGCTGGGGTGATGTGATTATCGTAGGGATGGGCACACATCACAACAGGCATTGGTTCGCCACACTCAGCTGCCCGTTTGGAGCGGTAGACATTAGCCGTTAAGCAAAACCCTTCCAAAATGGGAATTTCAACATCATACTCGCACCAAATATCGGGGTCTGCTTCTGTTAGTTCACAGTGGGGGCTGAATAACTGACCACTTTTGAGGGCATTCGTGACAATCGGAGCTAAGGCTTGAATTGTGTTCAGCAAATCTTTGTTCATTTTTACTACACCGCAGAACTAAATGAAACTCCCATCAAAACCATTCGATTGCGAGAGTGCTTCCTTGACAGTAATCTTGACTATCTAAGTGAGATAATAGACCAAGCAAAAGCCAATGTAATTAACCTGGGTTAACTATTACCTAGATCGATTTTTAAGAAAGCGGCATAGCCCCTGGGGCGTAATACCCATAAAGCGCGCAATTTCCTTATCTGGGACAAAATGAATAACATCCTGCTGACGTTCTTCAAGAAATCGATAACGATACTCCGTATTCAACACGGTTTTTGTACAAATAATCTCCTTATCGAAGAGAAGTGTTTCAAGTATCTTTTTCCTTAAATACTCACCAAATGCGTTCCCTGTATAATATTCTTCGAGAAAAAAGTTTATCGACATCGAAACACCGTTAACGTCGGTGATGGCAACCAGTGTATCGCTAGCATACTCTTTTGTTAAAGCACTAGTAATATTTGAGCAGAATTGCCCTCTACTGAAGAATCGTGCAATTGATGAAACGCCTTCTGCCATAATTTGCTCAGATGCAGCAATTCCATCCGAAATGAAGAATATTTTATCGCAAATAAAATGTTGATTAAAAATGACACTTTTCTTTGTAAATGAAAATTCCGATATCTTGGATTTTATTTCATTCCATTCAAATGATTTTAAGTGAATTTTATGGGAAAGAATATCGTCTTCAAATGATGAAATAGCCGTCATTTCTTATATTTACAATAAAAGTTATGCTTTATCTACATCACAGTATTATATGTACTATTTTAGTAGAGTTGATCGTTTTCCAATCCTGCATAAAGGAGGCTTCCAGTTAAGCCCTAGCAATGAATCACTTCCTCTAAATTTCTGAGGGCTTGTTCTGGAAATAAGCGTAAAAACTCAATGTAATTGCCAAGGCTGAGATGATGGTCATTACAGTTCCGGGTACGAACTTGTTGTAACCACCTAAATCTATAAATATAAAGTATCCGACATCAAGCAGACCGCCAATTAGGGCTGAGATGAATATAGCAGCAACGTTTTTACGCCAAATAAATACGCCGCCGATAATCGTAACGACACCACCCCAAAGCAGATTGAATCCGTGCTGATTAATGATAGCGCCAACGGCATCAGGATAATCCATCTTCAATAGATCGGGGTCTACGCCATCGGCGATTCCTGCGGCTGCGGCTGCTGTATCACCGGAAATGGTCATCACCCCAGCTAAAGCATGGACAAGTCCCCAAAGAACCCAAAGGATGGCGGAAATTTTCAATAGTATGGATGTTTTTTGGCTATTAATTTTCATAGTTGTGGGTTCCATCTTAGCTCAATCGATTATGAATTCGTAGAAAAAATTGTTCGGTTAAAAGCATGGCGAGAGTTACCACAGCAAAAGCGATATTTCCATCCCCTGCCCCGCCAAAGAGAATGCTTTTGCCAAATACAGAATGAATGCTGAGCAAAAGAATAACCTTAGAGGAAACATCAATTACTAAGTAGATAATGGCCTTACCCAGTAGAATGCTAAAACCACTCTTTTCTGCAAACAAAAAGGCAAACAACCGATGGATTACATCCATCGTGAGTTTTAACACAACTTGGACAATCAGTGCAACTAGAAATAAAAGAGTGAAGGTCTCAATGAAAACATATTGCCAGTACTGCTCCATAAGTCCGAGCACTGTTAGATTGAGTAAAACACCAATCAGGTGACGAGTGAATGAGATCTGCCTACTATTCGGGATAAAAATGTCAGGTTTGGTTTGACTGGATGAAGACATAATTTCTACGTAAGTAAATG
>JBCBQE010000353.1:0-6829 GCA_039820385.1 Cyanobacteria bacterium J06635_10 | reverse complement strand
TTAATTCAGTTATTAACCAACTACTATGATCAAATTAATCGGAATCTTACTAAGTTTGCTTTTTATATTCGGCTGTGTTGAACCTGTTGCTGCATCTGAAACTTATAATCATACGCGGGAGCAATTAAAACAACAAGACGAGTTAGGAAATAAAGCTTTTGCTGCGACTAATAAAGGTGATTTTGCTGTAGCCGAAGAATATTGGACGCAATTTCTCGAAAAATTTCCCGATAATGCGGCAGTTTGGAGTAACCGAGGAAATTCTAGAATTAGTCAAAATAAGTTAGAAGAAGCAATAGCTGATTTTAACAAATCTATAGAACTTGCCCCTAATGTCACCGATCCTTATTTAAATAGAGGAACAGCTTTAGAAGGTTTGGGAAGATGGGATGAAGCCATAGCCGATTACAATCATATTTTGGAATTAGATCCCAATGATGCAATGGCTTACAATAACCGGGGAAATGCCAAAGCTGGTTTGGGAAAATGGTATGAAGCTATAGCCGACTATCAAAAATCAGCAGAAAAGGCTCCAAATTTCGCTTTTGCTCGTGCTAATTACGCTCTCGCTCTTTATCAAACTGGCCAAAAAGATGAAGCTATAAAGCAGATGAAGAATATCATTCGTAAATATCCCCAGTTTCCCGATGTTCGCGCTGCACTTACCGCCGCACTTTGGGTAGGGGGAGAAAAGGGTGAAGCTGAAAGTAACTGGGTAGCAGCTTATGGATTAGATAATCGTTACAAAGATATTGATTGGGTGAAAAACGTGCGACGTTGGCCCGATAGTATGGTAGCAGCTTTAGAAAAGTTTTTGAAGTTGCAGTGATTTTACTTTTTTTGATGTTTAGATTAATGCATTTAATGATTGACAGGACTTACGTAAGTGTGACAAAAGTTTTATACCAAAAATAGAATTTATACTGTTTAAACTTGCGCTAATTTATGAGACTAAATATTACGACTAATATTTTTCTTGGCATTGCATCGGAGTATATCAATATTGTTTCTATTTGAAACTATTGCATAAACTGACAAGAAAATTAGCCATTAAATCCACCGGAGTTAGAAACTAAGCGCTGGAGTAAAAAGCATCTATCATGACTCATTTTGGTATTCTTTGTCCCCCTGCAATCGGTCATCTCAATCCAATGTGTGCTTTAGCAAAGGAACTGCAAAGCCGAGGGCATGAGGTTACCTTATTCCAAGTTCCAGAAATGGAGAAGAAAATCAAAACAACTGGATTGGAATTTCAAGCAATTGGTGCGGCAGAATTTACCTCTGGAGAAATAGCAAAATTTTATCAAGAATTGGGAGAGAATAGTGGGATTTCTGGTCTTAAACTAATAATTAATTTCTTTACCAAAGAAATTATGATGCATTTCCGAAGGCTTCCAGAAATTTTGAAACAAACTGGCGTAGAGGCACTACTAGTAGATCAAACAACATATGCAGGTCAAACTGTAGCTGATTTTCTGGATCTTCCTTGCATAACAGTGTGTAACGCCTTATTGATTAACAGAGAAGAAGGGGTTCCGCCTTATTTTACCAACTGGACTTACAATACCGCTTGGTGGGCGCGTTTGCGAAATCGTGCAGGAAATTCTTTACTCAATCGTCTGGGATCTCCAATATGGGAAGCCGTACAAAACCAACGCCGTGAATGGAATTTAAAGCCTTACACTAACCGTAATAATGCAGGTTCAGAACTAGCTCAAATATGTCAGCTACCTCCAGGATATGACTTTCCGCGAGTCGAATTACCTGAATGGTTTCATTATACAGGTCCGTTACAAGACCCTTCGCGAAAAGAATCCATATCGTTTTCTTCTCTATCTTTTCCTTTTGAAAAGTTAACAGGTGAACCATTAATTTATGCAGCTTTAGGAACTTTACAAAATCGCAAACCAGAAATTTTTCAATGTATTGCTGAAGCTTGTGTCGGATTAGAAGCACAACTCGTTATTTCCTTAGGAAACCCAGATCGTCAAGATTACGATATTGAATTACCAGGTTCGCCTATAGTTGTACCTTTTGCACCACAACAACAATTAATTGATAGGGCAGCTTTAGTAGTTACCCATGCAGGAATGAATACCACTTTAGGAGCATTAAGTAGTGGTGTGCCAATGGTTGCAATTCCAATTACCAGCGAACAGCCTGGAATTGCTATGCGTACAGCTTGGAGCGGTGCAGGTGAAGTTATTCCCTTGAAAAAATTGAGCGTTTCTAAATTGCGAGAAACTATTAAGCAAGTATTAACAGAAGACTCTTACAAGGAAAATGCTGTGAGATTGCAAACTGCAATTCGTAACGCTGGGGGTACAAAACGTGCTGCGGATATTATCGAACAAGCTGTATCTACAAGGAAGCCGGTATTAGTTGAGCGATAGCATTAGGAGGTTTTTTCTTCATGTCTAAACCTCCTTACCTTTTGTGGGAAAGAACATTCCTGAGTCTATTTTCAACTACAAACATTAGTAATAATAGAAATCATATCATCTGCTAAAGTTTCTGCTGTTGACCTACTAATAGAAGGTTCAGAAAACATAAAATTTAATAGCATTTTTCCTCGAAAAGTAGAAACAGCAGCAGCAAACATTCCTCCAAATACTGCTTGAGATAAAATAAAGCTAATTTCTTCTAATTGAAATTGACCGTAATCATGTGGAATATTAATACGACCAATATTAGTTAAACCAGCAGTATTCATCGATTTATAGGGATTTTTTATCAGATATCCAATAATCTTTTCAGATACCAAAATGTTTCTGAATGCATCACCCCTTGTTATACCTGTTTCTAATTTTTGTTTAATATCCTGTGCTAAATCCCAAAAACTTTCATTCTTTTTCAAATGATGAAAAGTAGGGATAACAGAAGCCATTAAACCCAGATGTTCGTTACTTGTTTTGTGCTGTAAATGCTTTCGGCGCAGGCGTGCGGCCGATCGCAAATTTACAGATGACTGAAAACTGAAGTAAATATCTTGTGTTTGAAAATTACTAGTTTTTTTGGCAACTGCAAACAACATTGCAGCACCCAAAGCACCTTGTACTGTGGTTTTTTGTTGGCGACAAATCTTGACTAATTCTGTAGTCAATTCTGAATCTAGCTTTCGATAAACCATACCGCAGCTACGAGATTCTATTGGTACGCTTTTTTCAAAATTTAAAGTTATTGCTTTATATTGACTTGACTGAATTTTTAACCGCAATAGATAAAGAATATTACTTATTTTTCCAGTAAAACCCTGGAATGATTTTGGCATCAATTTGTAAATAGAAGGTAATTGAGGTAGCGGAGTAACATTAGTTTCCGTTTTTCCTTCAGCAATTTTTTGACAATTAGTTAATATTTCCGAGTGTAATTGAATGAATGATGCAGCATCTGCGATCGCGTGATGTATTGTGGCGATCAGATAACAAATATTTTCTGCTTCCTCAAAGTTAATGAGTGTGATTCGGAGTAGATTTTGATCGCTATTAATTTTTTGATTTAATTCTTCAATAACAACTTCTTCCCACTGCTTTATCTGCTGCTTGTTCACAACTGATAATGGAATTTTCTCTGCTCCATCTTCAAACCAAAAACTATTTGATTTTCGGACAATCCGAGAATTAAGTAAAGGATGACGACTTTGGATAATATCAAGGGTTTGTCTGAGTACTTCTTCACTAAGACTTCCTTTAATAAGACTAATCGTAACTATATTAAAGCAAGACGCAAGAGTATTCAAATTTTCCATTGCTTGCTCAAAAGGCGTAAGTTTTCTATTTTCTCGCATGAGGTGATAATAAGATGGGCAGATGGGGAAGGAAAAGTTAGGAGTTAGGAGTTAGGAGTTAGGAGTTATAAATTTAAAATCTTTAACATGCAAATCTTCTACTTGTATCTATTTAAATTAATTCCTGAATTTTTTCTGGAGTCAATTCTTGCACGTTACTAAATACTATTTTTGCTCCTGCTTTTTTGAGTGATTCAACATAAGCATCTCGCTTTTGTGCTGTTTCTTGCACGTGAGGGGGTAATACTCCCACACCAATCCAAGTATGGTTTGGCTGGATATGACGCGCTTTCTCTACGGTGTACATATCTGCTACCGTATCTCCTACATAAATCACCGGTGGTGAATTTTCGATACTATATTCAAGTAATTCAAGTGTAGAAAATAGTCCTGTGGGGTCTGGTTTACCTGGCGCATCTTCCATTGCAATTAATACGGGAGATTGTAAACCCAGACGTTGCTGCAAAACATAGGTAGCAGAAGCGCGAGTCGCACCACTAAAAAATCCCCATCGAATTCGGGCTTCGGTAAGTTGGTTTAAGTAACTAGGTTGTAATAATAAGGGTTCGTCGCGAAGGTATCCCGCCAAATTTGCCGGATCTTCACCTCGGTAACGCGATTGAAAAAAGACGACAATCGAGTCGTAATCAAGATTTACTTGCTCGCGAGATTGTCCTTGAGTTTCAAAATAACGATAAATTAACTCTTGAGAACCTTCCCAATCATTATTCCACACACCTTCAGACTTGAGACGGTCAATATCATCTGCTGTGGGACGATATGCCCGTGCTGTAAAATACTCTACAGTATCCGCTAGGGCTCGTCGATAGGAACCCGATACATCGCGCACTACGCCATCAATATCAAAAACAACAATGGCAGGGATTGACGTTTGTTGATTCATAGTTATCTGTAATCAGTTATCAATTATCAATTATCAGTGTTTACTGGTAATTACGAATTATCATATCTCCCCATCTCCCCATCTCCCCCTCTCCCCCTCTGACTTGAAAGAGCAGGGGGAGCAGGGGAAGCGGGGGATCTTGGGGAGAAAGAAACTTTCATCGATGATGATGAAAAAAAAATTTTTTCATGGGGACTGCCTTAGATTAATTCCTAAATCTAATTGCTCAGATGGTGAGGTATTAAGTTAAAATAGGCGATTGCTGTTGTTATTAATGGTTGCTGAAATATATGGAAAGTCAAACTCAAACTCAAGAAGAGTTGTCCAAGTTTATTTTGAAGATTTTGTGGTTAGACGATAACGTCGCTCTAGCGGTTGATCAAGTAGTCGGTAAAGGTTTTAGCCCTTTGACAAAGTACTTTTTCTGGCCTCGTACTGATGCATGGGAAGAGCTAAAAAATGAGCTAGAGTCGAAACACTGGATTGGTGAATTGGAGCGAGTACAGTTGCTCAACAAGGCTACGGAAGTTATTAATTATTGGCAAGAAGAAGGCAGAAGACGGCCAATGACAGAGGCTCAAGGTAAATTTCCTGAAGTTATCTTTACAGGTTGCACTTAAGGCTATAAAACTTACGCAACTCAAAGCAGAAGTTAGGTATTTCAAGCGTCGAAAACCTCCTCTTACCGCGCTGCTTTACCGTGACTTAGTGGCTCCCCTTGAGAAAGGGGGGCTTTGCGTAAGTCAATATTTAGATTATATACAGCACTGATGCTTGTACATGAGGTACAACCATTAATGATTAAACTCTTGTGGTACGGGCATCCTGCCCGTTTAGGATCTATCTCACATGACGGGAAATATGCTGTACTTCGCTTCAATGCTGTTAATTGCTATCTTACCGATATTTTCATCCCTATTTCTGGATTATTGCACGGGGATATAACCTATTGATAATTCATTTTATCCAGCATGACGGAAATCACAGGCTTTTATTTCTTGCTTTTAAAATTTGATACAACACTCATTTATTCCGAAGTGCTATAGAGTTGCTAATTGATTTTTGGACGGCTATTGCGGGCACACTGCGTGAAGGGGCAGGGTGACTGGAGGGCATTCTTCATATACTTTTCACTATTAAAAGTTCTCTACCTCAATATTCCTATAAGTGGGTATGCAAAATTATTTGTGTAATTGCGAAAGTTGTGAAATAATCCCAAACAATTGCGATTGCTTCGTTTCGCGAACGCTGCACTCGCTTCGGACAATATACAATTAATTCTGCATGAGTACTTATCTGTTTTTAAGACTTACGCTCTTCTTTACAATAAATTAATTATTTAAGGCATTAAAATACCCGCTAAGCTGAAAGGTTAGTAAAATTTTGCCGCCCAATAAATAATTTTATCGTCCGATCCAAAAATACGAAAAAATACTTAGCAAGCTCATAATTAAAACCCCATGTACTGATGTATTTAAACTACGTCATTAAGTTTTATTAGGTGTAATATACAAAAAAAATTTTAAGTGTAAGCACTGAAGCGTAAAGTATTATATAGTTGCAATATAGTTAACAGATACTAGGCAAAGAGGTAGTTAAAAATTACTTTTTTCCAAGCTATTAACAAAGTAGATATTACTGGCAGTTTAGGTATATTACCAGTTAGTCCGTAAAAACATCATATATAAGTAGTGCATAGAATTTTTTAGTATAAACAGGTTCGGGGGATAAGATAACCGTGATTCAAATATTTGGAAATTTTCTAGACAATTTATTCACTAACGAGAACCTAGAAAAAGCTCAAGTCTTCGGTGATTTTGTAGAAAGGCCACAACAAGACGAACATTTAACTTTAGGCTTTTCGCCGTCGGCTATTCCGATAAGAAAACGCTGGCGTAATAATGGTTTATCCGCGGATTATGTTGCTAATTATTTAGCGACTTTTTTCCCGACAAAAGACAGTGACATGTCAAAACATCGGAGGACAAGTTTTCTGTAGTCATCATCCTTCCAACATCTCGACTGGATTACCGAACGAGTGCAACCAAGATGAAGTCTGCTCTATGTTCCCTTGCTGTCATTGGAGCTGCCAGTGCCATGGGTAGCGACTACAACAACAATCACAATTCGAATCTGCC